>DATJGQ010000996.1:0-5946 GCA_035494815.1 Gemmataceae bacterium | reverse complement strand
GAGGTTGGCGGCGGTCTGTGCGGCGTCGGCGTGGGCGTGCGGATTCCCGGCCGCGCGCGCGGTGCCGAGTTCCGGCGATGTTTTGCCCGCCGCCTTGAGCCGTTCGCGATAGAACGGCGTGTCGAATGGGTAATCGTCGAGTTGCCGGTCGCCGTCGTCTTTCGGCCGGGACCACGTCGCGCGCCAGAGCCAGAGGTCGGGCATTGCCGCGGCCGTGCCCATGCCGAGGAACGGCTCCGGACTGCCCTGGAACAACTGCACCGCCGCCATGTCTTCAAAGTCTTCGGGCTTGGCAATGACGTCGTTGCGGGTCTCGTCGCGCCAGGTCAAGCGAATGGCGACCGATTGGCCGTCGTGGACGGCGGCGACAGTCAACGCCGGCTCCGCATAGTTGCGCCACCAGAGCGGGCTGACGACGATGCGAGTTGGCGAGACAGCGGCCCAGGCCGTCTCAGGCATAGCGGCCGCCAGTGGGGCGGGGACGCGGCGTGCAACGACTCGCTGGCGGCGGTGTTCGACTTGCGCCTGCGCCTCGGGCGGCGAGAACGACTGGACGAAATTGACAAGGTCGGCAATTTCGGTCGGTTGGAGGTTGTTGGACGGCATCGGTGTACCGGGCATCCCCAATTGGATGCGGACAAAAAGCTGGTCCCGCTCCCGGCCGCCCTTGAAGATGCCGCGGGAGAAATCCCGAGGGACGGTCGGCATGCCGTTGGCGTCCCGCTGGTCCTGCGCGCCGTCGCCCTTACCGGTGGCGCCGTGGCAGGCTGCGCAAGTCTTCTGGTACAACTCCTTCCCGCGGGCGATCGACGCCTCGTCGGCCGCCGGCCAGTCCGCCGGGATTTGCACCTTTTCGCCGGGCTTGAGTAGCTCGTCCACCTGCTGCTGCAATTCTGCCGGGTTGACCTTTTCACCGGCCGCCTCGGACGCCAATCTGCCCTTCTGGAACAGGCCGGTGCGGGTTAACTCGCGGACGTGGGCCACGAGTGCCCGCCGCTCCGCCTCGCTCAGGTGAGCGAACGGGAACATGGCCGAGCCGGGCATGCCGCGGGTGATGACCGCGAATAGGTCATCGTCGGTCGGCATCTGGTTGGCGGTGGTGGCGAGGCGGAACTGGGCGTCGCCGAAGTTTCGCGGCCGGGGGAAGAGGAATTTAGCGGCCGGGCCCTGGCCGTCGCCCGCGTCGCCGTGACACTGGGCGCAGTGCACGGCGTAGAGTTGCTTGCCGTCGGGTGCCGGCGCGTCGGCTGCCCGCTTCGCGGCGTCGCCGGCCCCGATCGGCATGCCGTGTGACATGATCGCGCCGGTGATGCACACGATCGCACCGGCGATGAAGCTCTCCGTGGTCAGCGAACCGCGACCGAGCCGGGCCCGCGCGACGATATCGGCTGTCTGCATGACTCGTCTCCTCGCATTGCGGTCACCGGCCATTGCAGCGCCCGTGCCGCCGTCCACCTCTTGAGAGGTTCCGCCCGATTCTTCGGCCCGCTCCACTTTTTTTCACCGCCGCCTGCGAGCTTGCGGATCGCCGGCGATTACTTCAGTCACACCCGCGTGTCATCTTGGCACGGTCGCACAGGTCGCCGACGGCGGCGGCGCTCCTAGCGGGGCGTGTCGGCGTTCCTCGCAGCAGGAGCAGCCGGCGTCCGCGGCCGGCGGCGGGTCGACCACGGGCAGCGCGCACGTGCCGGCCGCGCTCCGCGCGAGTTCCGCGTTCAGCGTTGCGACAACTTTTTCCACTTCCACACCAGCAAAGCGGCAGGCCGCGGCGAGAGTGATTCCCCGCGCCATTGTGCGCCGCAGGATGGGGTTCGCGAGCGGGCGGAACCCGAATGCTACAAGCGAGGGCAAAAGCTCGGGGTGACGATCCAGCAAAGGGCCAACGAGATCCCCGGAAGCGACCACCCCGCTCGTCGCGGCCGGCTCGACCGCGGCCGGCGAGAATTTGCCGCCCATGATCCGCCACAGGTGCACGCCCCAGACGGCCAGGCCGGTCACTTCCAATACGCCGCTCACGCCGGCGAAAGGAAACGCCGCCGTCGTGACGTCGGTCAGCACCTGCCCGACGACGCGCAGCATGCAGCCGGCGTTGATCAGCACGAACGGCAGCCACAGTCGCGGCAGCGTGGCGCCGTCGACGCCGTTGAGCGTCGGCACCACCTTGGCGGCGACGCCGACGATCATCAGGCTGATGAACCCGACCGTGACGGCGTGGCGGGTCGCGCCGTAATAGGCGTGTGAAAAGCCCGCACCGGCGGCCGCGCTGTCCGGCGCGAGCCAGGGCAGCAACCCGTACTGGTACGCCGGCAGCGCCACGAGCATGGCGAGCGAAACGAACAGCCATGCGTACGCCGCGCGCACGAATTTGAGGCTGCGGTCGCTGTCCGCCGGCCGCATCGTGAACAGCCGCCAGTTCCAGACGAGCGCGGCGGCCGCGGCAGTCAGAGCCAGGACTGATGCGTACCACAGGCCCGCCCAGGCGCGGCCGTGCGACCGCATGAGCACCAGCCCGGTCGCTTCGCCGAGCACCGCGGCGTTCAGGACGAACAGAGCGATTCGGCTCAGCGGAACGGCCGGGGCGGGAAAGCCGTACACGTGGTGCAGCAGCCGCTGACTGACCCCGAGGATCATCAACGTCGCAAAGCCGTGGATCTGCAAATCGCGCAACGGCGCCTGCCACGTCGCGACTAACGTGAGGAGGTCGGCGCCGGTCGCGCTCAGCGTCGCAGCCAGGTACACGCCCTCGTACACCGCTTGCAACACGAACCAGGCGAGGGCGCTGACGATATACCAGTCGTAAAACGCCAGCGGCTTGCGGGACGCCCGCCACGTCGCGGTCAGAACGGCGGCGAACAAGATGATGGCGACCACTTCGAGCCCCGCAGCGCCGACCGCCGGCCAATACGCCCATGCCTGCGTCGCCGCGACCGGCTCGAGCACCGATCGCACGATGAGCCCTGACAGCATTAGCCAGAAGCTCAGAAACGCCAGACGGGGAAACGCGAGATCGGTGTGCTTGAAACGGGGGAACGCCTGGTACGCGAAGCCCATGACGAACAGGCCGACCCAGCCGAAGATCTGGGCGTGGCCGTGGGCGTTCACCTCGTGCAACCCGGCGGACCGGAACGAATGGTCGAATGCGATGCGCAGCAGCAAATACGCGCCCCACACGGCGCCGAGCGACAACGCCACGGCGATACCGGCGCGGAAGAACGGGCGGTAGATCGCGTCCGCCCCGTTCACCGCCGGGACTGGGGGAGGGGCCGTGGACCGCTCCATTTCCGCGCGAATCTCGCGAAGCAGTCGGTCGAGCGGCACGTCGTGCGCCTGGGCGAAAAACCCGAGCGACTCGTGCGGCCCGAGGGCGCCGCCGCAGCCGCGCAACCCGTAACGGTCCAGGACGCCGCGGACCTGCGGCGCCTTCCGGAGCAGGTCCGGGATGAGAAGGTTGGCGCCGAGTGCGGTCAGCGAAGCGGCCATTTGTTCCACCTCCTTTTAGAAACTAATCACATCTGATTATCCTATTTTGCTCCTGAAATCATGGCGCCGTCAGCGCGGCCGCCTCGCCGCGGCGGACTAGGTCGGCGACGGTCGTGGTCTGCAGCAGTCGCAAGTAGGCGGTGCGGGCGGCCTTCCATTTCTCGTGGACGGCGCACGGGTCCGTGTCGGAGCACTCCCGCCTGCCCAGGATGCAGCCGTGCCAGCGGCTCAGTTGCTCGAACGGGTCGACGATGTCGAAGAGCGTCACTTCTTTCGCACTCTTGGCCAGCCGGAACCCGCCGCCGATGCCCTTTTGCGATTCGAGCAATCCGTAACGGGCGAGGGTCTGGAGGAGCTTGCCCAGGTAATTCTGCGGCGCGCCAATCTCGCGGGCGACGCTCGCCGCCCCGGCAAACGCGCCGTCGGGCAGACGCGCCAAGGCGAGCACCGCCCTCACCGCGTGTAGTCCCGTTTTCGAGATCATCGGGCAATACCATTACCAGTAAATCGCATGTCGATATCCTACTTTACAATCTCGCCGACGGCCGTCAACACCGTTTCTGCAAAAAAGTCTCTCTTGGATCGGCGACGGGTCCAGCGGTTACGCGATCATGGCCCGCGCAACGATTCAGGCGCGGCGCCGTCGGAACCGCGGACGGCCATCAGATACGTGACTAAGGCTGGCTCCTGATCGGGCGGGATCGGCGCCCCATAGACCGTGACCATCTTGCGCACCACCTCGCCCCACTTCTTTTCTGGCAACCGCGGCTGCGTCAACACAAGCCGCGGGGAATGACAGAGGCGACAATAGGCAGTAAACTGCTCCCGGTTTGGTCCCGGTAGGACGTGCGGCGGTTCGTCGTACGGCAGGTCGACGGTGTACACCACGCCGTCCGCCGGCCGCGAGAGCGTGCGGGGCGGACAGGCGGACGGAACGGCGGCGGTGAGCACGGCCAAGGCCAGAGCCAGCAAGCCTCCGGCCCAGAGCGAACGACGATGCGACGCGGTCGCCGGCCATCCTTGCAGTCCCATCACGACACCTCGACGACGAGTTCTTCGACCACGTTTCGCATGTACCCCGACCGGTTCCAGCCGGCGGTCATCGGCTGAATATCGCCCGCATGATTGGTAGCACGCACAAGGAGTCGGCGACGGCCGGCCTGGTCTGGCCGCCAGGCGAGCCGCCAACGGCGGAAGGAGTACCGGCCCAAGTCGGGGCCCAATTCCGTCTCGCGCCAGGTCGCGCCCCCGTCGCCGGACACGTCCACCCGACGAATCCCAGCGCCACTGTCAAACGCGATACCCTCCAACGGATAGACCGTGCCGCGGGTCGCGCGAAACCCGGTTGCCTGTGGAGTGAAAAACGAGCGGATGTTCATGCGGCTGATCGGGACCGTCTGCTCCGCGAGCCGGGCCGGCGATTCGTCGACGTTGGGAGTCGCCGGGATGCGGTACGCCTTGGCCATCCAGTAGCCGTCGAACCGCCGCGGCAAAACGGTGACGTGCGAAAGCGCCTTAACCCAGTAGGTGGCGTACCAACCTGGCACGACCAGCCGCACCGGGAACCCGTTCAGCATCGGCAGCGGTCGGCCGTTCATCTCGTAGGCGACGACGACCTCCGGTTCGCCGGCCTTTTCGACGGACAGCGACTTGACGAAGTCGGAGACGGAGGAATAACCGCTGCGGTCCAGGCCGGCGAACGAGACGTCGGTTGCGCCGGCCCTGAGTCCGGCTCGCGCCAGCAGGTCGCGGAGCGGGACGCCGGTCCAGCGGGCGTTGCCCATCGCGCCGTTCCCCCACTGCGCCCCCGGCATGTGCGGATCGAACAGGCCGCGCGAGTTGCCCGAGCACTGGTTGACCGCGACGACCGAGGACGCGTCCATGCGGCGAAGGTCGTCCATGGACAACTCCATGGGACGATCAACATGGCCGTCGACCCGCAGCCGCCAGATCCGCAGATCGACCGTCGTGGGGATGAACTGAAGGTGCCAGCGGACGTAGAAGGTCTCATTCGGCGTCAGGTCATGACGGAAGTACTGCCACGGCGTTTCGAGGTTCGGCGGCCGGTCGTTGATCACCCGCATCAGCACCTTGCCGGGAAAGCGCGGTAGCAGGTCGGCGGGCGTGTCGCTCTTGGGCGACGGCGCGCGCGAGCAACCGGGCGCAACCGCGAATCCCAATCCAGCCGCGGCCGTGGACGATATCCAGTCACGGCGATTCACAGGCGTCGACCTCCCGGTCCTCGGCCGACCGCCGGAAAAACTGGCCGACGACGGTCGCGTCGCGAACCGTTGTATTCACAGACGCGGGATCGGGCCGGCGTCGGAGGCGCGCTGAACGGCGACCAGCGTCAGGTCCCCGACCGGCCGGCGCCGGCCCACGAACCGCAAAAGCTCATCCATGGCCCTATCGACCACGGCGTTCGGCCCTTCGTTCGCCGCCGCCGCGAGCGCCTCGTCGAGCGCG
>DATJGQ010000995.1:0-3539 GCA_035494815.1 Gemmataceae bacterium | reverse complement strand
TGGACTCGACGGGTGCCCAAGAATCTGGGCAAGCCGGGCATTTTCGGAGTAGGCGCGGGGCGGCGGTTATGTTTGGATGTATCTGTCGCTCCTGCCACAGAACCGGTGACCGACGTACGCCTCCCTAAGGCTGCCTCATTTTCCCTTTGCACCCGCACGAGGATCATCGCATGGTTTCCGTTCGAACACGCCGGCGTGCCTTCACGCTGATCGAGTTGCTGGTGGTGATCGCGATCATCGCCGTGCTGATCGGACTGTTGCTCCCGGCCGTGCAGAAGGTCCGCGAGGCGGCCGCCCGGATCAAGTGCAGTAACAACCTCAAACAACTGGCCCTGGCGGCCCACAACTACCACGACTCCTACAACACCCTCCCCCCGGCCTTCGGCGACAACCGCTCCGCGTTCCCCAACCGGCAAACTGATAGTTTCTGGACCAGCATTCTTCCATTCATCGAACAGCAAGCGCTCTACAACCAGGGCACTCCGGGGGGGAATCCTTTCGTTGCATCTGACGGTTACACCTACAAGATGGGAGTTGCGGAGTTGGGTCCCGTCGTCGTCAAGATGTACCAATGCCCGTCGGACGGCTCGTTTGACCAAACTGTCGCATTCCCCTCGGAAACAGCGTACTCCGGCCTCACCACGCCACAGGGTGTGGTGATGAGTTACGCGACCGGGTCGTACACCGTCAACGTGATGGTCTGCGACCCGAGCTTACCCGGGTCGATCATCCAGGCCATGCCGGACGGAACCTCGAACACCGCCATGATTGGACACCGGCAGAAGGGCTGCTTTAACCCCAACTGGGCCTCTTTCTCCGTCCTGAACATGATGTTCTTAGACGTTAGGAACTTCTCGCCGTATCGGTCACAGCCATATGTTGGCATGCCGACGTATTGGACCCGCCGCCAGAACCTCTCCTCGGTCAACTCCACAGGTGGCGCAATTAACCCCCCTAGTTCGAACGTGGTGAAGCGCAACCACAACGGGGTGAAGAACCAGCCCCCGGATTACCTTTTCGGCCAGCTGCCGTTCCAGATCGCACCAGGGGAAGGAGTCTGCCAACCGAACGCAATGGTCACCCCCCACCCGGTCATGATTTTCGCCATGGGCGACGGGAGTGTTCGGACGGCTACGGCTTCCGTTTCGGCTGCGACGTGGCTGAACGCCTGGATTCCCGATGACGGCAACCCGCTCGGGTCCGATTGGTAATTGGCGAGCGACCTCCGTTGTTCGCGCGAACCGCACTCCGCTCACTCGGCCGGTGGCCGGCGAGCGGAGTGCGGCGTTTGTCGAGATCGCCGGCTGTCTAGGTTTGCAGTCGGTGCCCTAAAGGATCAATAGAGTCCCGTCGTTCGGAGAACTTCATGCTGATGCGATCACGTTTCAACGGACGGGCCGGCATGGCAGTGCTGTGTGCCGTGGTTCTCGTATCCGTGCCGTCCTGTAATAAGGCGGTCAGGCGCGTTCCAGTCACCGGGACCGTGACGCTGGACGGCAAGCCACTCACTGTCGGGGTCGTCTCGTTCGCCCCGGACGTCGAAAAGGGAAATACCAACAAGGTCAACTGCGTTGGCAGGGCGAATAACGGCAAGTTCGACCTTTCGACGGCGGCGATCCAGAATTTTGACAACGGCCCGGGGGCCCCGCTCGGGTGGTACAAAGTCTACCTGGACACTACCGTTCCGGGCGCCGAGGACCTCAAGATCCACCCCAAATTCAAGGATTTCAACAAGACGCCGATATCGATTGAGGTGGTCGAGAGCGCTGCGCCCGGTGCCTACGATATTCAGTTTACGTCGAAGTAGGTCCTCCGCCGGACACCACCCGATCTCGATCGAGCTGACCGACGCTCCGCCGGCGGACGGCCGTCACTCTTCATGGCACTCTCGCCGGCGCCGGGAGGATCGGCCGACTGCTCGCGCTCGCGAGTTTCACGTCGGCCTCGCGGCCCGACTCCGCCTCCATATGTCCTCTCCGTCGGATAGACCCTTGTACCGGCGCGCGCGGCCGCTTAGAATCGCCCCCGACCAAAAACGTCCTTCTTCTTTCCCGCGAGGACATCGCGTCATGAACGACTCCAAGGGAACCGCCCGGGGCGGCGGCATGTCCCGCCGTGCCTTTCTTTCGGGCTCGGGCGCCGTTGCCGCGGCCACGGCACTGGGCCAGCCACCAGACGGACCGGCCAAGAAAGCCGCCGGCGGCGACGGCGCCGTGGCCGGCGCCATTGCCAGCGGGCCGGGGTCGGTTCAACTGGAACTGACCGTCAACGGCAACAAGATGAACACCTCGGTCGAGCCGCGGGTCACGCTGCTCGACGCCCTCCGTAACTACCTCGACGTCACCGGCTGCAAACGCGTCTGCGACCGCGGCACCTGTGGCGCCTGCACCGTCATGCTCGACGGCAAGCCGGTCTACTCCTGCAGCATGCTGGCCCTCGAGGCCCGCGGCAAAACGATCAAGACGGCCGAATCGCTCATGGCCTCGGACGGCAAGCTCGACCCGGTGCCGGCCGCGTTCGCCAGCTGCGACGCCCAGCAGTGCGGCTTCTGCACGCCGGGCTTCGTCGTGGCGATGCGGGCCGCGTTCGACAAGAACCCCAATGCGACTCCCGCCGAGATCGAGGTCGGCCTGAGCGGCAACATCTGCCGCTGCGGCACCTACGAACAGATGCGGGACGCCGTCGTGCAGCTGTGCACGAAGAAGGGGGGCTAAATCATGGCGACCAAATGGCCGGAAAAACGCCGGTTGCTCGGCACCAAGGTCAAGCGAGTTGACGGCCCCGATAAGGCCACCGGGAAGGCGAAGTACTCCTACGACATCAACCGCCCGGGCATGCTGCACGGCATGATCCTCCGCTCGCCGCACGCCCACGCGAAGATCAAGAGCCTCGACCTCACTCCTGCCGAGAACATGCCGGGCGTGAAGGCGGTCGTCGCGATCAATAACGCCAAGGAGGGTAAGGAACTCTTCTACGCCGGCGACGAGATCGCCGCGGTCGCCGCCACGAGCGAGGAACTCGCCAAGGACGCGCTGCGGGCGATCAAGATCGAGTACGAGGTGCTCGACCACCTCGTGACCGAGGAGGACGGGCTCAAGAACCGCAACAAGAAAACGGTCGGCGGCGGTGGGAACAGCAACGTCCAGCAGGTCGGCCAGGAGTTTACCAAGGGCGACGTCGCCGCAGCTTACGGCAAGGCCGACGCGGTCGTCGAAGGCACGTACGGGGCGCCAGTGATCTGTCACCAGTGCCTGGAGTCGCACGGCCTGGTCGCCGAGTGGAGTTCCGACGGCGGACTGACGGTATGGGCGTCGACGCAGGCGACCGTGCCGACCGCGACGCAATTGGCCGGACGCTTCCAAGTCCCGCCGGCCAAGGTCAAATGCATCACCCATTACATGGGCGGCGGGTTCGGCAGTAAGTTCGGCCCGGACATTCAAGGTTTCGTCGCCGCCGAGCTGGCCAAGCAGGCCGGCGCCGCGGTCAAGATCATGCTCGACCGCGAGGACGAGGTTACGTCCGCCGGCAACCGTCCCAGC
>DATJGQ010000994.1:0-5562 GCA_035494815.1 Gemmataceae bacterium | reverse complement strand
GGCGGCGAGCGCGAGGGTGATGACGGCATGTCTCAGGCGAACCGCTTCGGGCGGTGCGGCGGCCACGCGCTGGGCGGTGTGGATGCCGCGCAGGACTGGCCCGATCGCGGCGCGGGCGTCGGCGTTGGACGGGTCCACTTCGAGTATCGCGAGATACGCTTCCACCGCCGGCGCGAGTTCTCCCGCTTTACGGTGCGTTTCGGCCCGAGCCAGCAGTTTCTGCACGTCGCCGACGAGATCGGCGAGCAGCGACAGGTCCGCCTGGCAGCGCGGACAGGCCCGCGCCGGCGTCTCCACGACCTTCTTGCACAGCGGGCACGTGATCATCCGCCGAAAGGATGAGGGATGAGGGATGAGGGATGAATCCGGATTCATCCCTCATCCCTCATCCCTCATCCCTCTCCTCACAGTAAATAGGCATAATTCAAAAGCCTGTCGCTGAGAAGTACCGTGACCTCCTCGATCCGCGAAACGTCGCCGACGGCCATCGCCTGCCGGACCTGTCGCACCATCGCCTCGACCTCCTGGCGGTCGGCGGCGTCGGTGATCTTTGGCAGGACGTTTTGTTCCGCCCGCCGCAGGACTTCGAGCGCGTCACGGTATTGCGGCGTCGCCTCGAACCGGACGGTCCGCTCGACGAGCGACTCGTTGATCTCGCTGAGCTTGTCCACCTGCTGCGGCGTGAGCGGGTCGGCCGTGGCGTGATGGATCGCGAACCGCTGCCGGCGATGGCCGACCGGGTCGTTGATCGCGACGGTGAGGATGCCGTCGTCGCCGTATTCGTACGTGACGTCGATGCCCGCTTCGGACTGCTTTCGCGGCGGATCAAAGACCCAGGGGATCTCCGCGAGCCGCACGTTCTCCAGGTCGTCCGGGTCGTCGTAGACGTCGCCCTCGTACACGCTGACGGTGATCCGTTCGGCCGGGTCAGCGACAGGAAAATACGTTTTCGTATACGAGCAAGGGATGTCCGTGCCGCGTTTAACGATCGGGTCGAGGAACGAGTGGCCTTTCTCGTCGATCGGATTGGCGCAAAGCGAGTGTTCGAGCTTGACGCTGTAGGCGTAGTGCTCGAGGCCGGGCGCGCCCTGAAGAATGGCTGCGACGATCGCCGCCCCCTGGGCGACGCAGGTCATCGGGTCCACCTTATCGAACGGCTCCGGCGCGCGACCGAGCTTATCCGCGACGAACCGGCGGACGGCCGGGATCTTCGTCGTGCCGCCGACGAGGATCACGCGGTCGATGTCGCGCGGCAGCATCTCGGCGCGGGTGAGCGCTTCGTCGATCGCGGTGCCCGATTGCGCCAGACACGGTCGAATGATCCTCTCGAACTCGACGCGTTCGACCGGCTCCTCCAGGCTCAGTTGCTGTTCCGGCACGAGCCCGGCTGCCCAGGCCACGGCCGTCGGCTCCCCAGAGAGCGTGATCTTCGCCCGCTCCACGGCGAGCAGAAACGGCGTGCGGTAGGGCGAACGCAGGATGTCGTAACCCGTGCGTTCCTTGAACCGGTCGGCGAGCATTTCGCCGAGGGCGAGGTCAAGGTCGTCGCCGCCGAGCCGGCCGACGCCTTTGCTCGCCACCTCTTCGAAGATGCCGTGGTGCGACCGGAGGATGGTCACGTCGAGCGTCCCGCCGCCGAAGTCGTAGACGAGCACCGTCTGCTCGGTGTGCGAGTCGAGGCCGTAACAGATCGCCGCGGCCGTCGGCTCGTTGATCAGCGTCAGCACGTGCAGTCCGGCCGCACTCGCGCAGAGTTTGGTCGCGTGGCGTGCGAGTCCCTTCGAGTTGGCCGGGATGGTAACGACGGCCTTCTTGATCGGCTCTCGCAGGACGGCCTCGGCGTCCCGCTTGAGCAGCGAGAAGAGCATCACCGCGACCTGCTCCGGCCGGACCTCCTGGCCCATGAGTGAGACGCGGGTCGCCGAACCGAGCACGCGCTTGATCGAGCGGATCGAGCGCTCCTCGTCGAAGTTCTCCTTCGCCTCCTGCCCGAACGCGAGCGACCCGTCGCGGCGGAGCGTGACGACCGACGGCGTCGCGGCCAGGGCCTCGTGGTTCGGGACGACGATCGGCCGGCCGAACTGGAAATCGGCGACGACCGAGTTGCTCGTGCCGAAATCGATTCCGATGTAGGGCATGGAGAAAGGAACCACGGATGCACACGGATGAGCACAGACAATCAGGATATCTTATCTGCGTTCAACCGTGTGCATCCGTGGTTCCTTCTCTTACTCCGAAATGAGCACTTTCGCCCGGCGGAGGACGAAATCGGGTTGGCTGCTCGCGTAGCCCGGCTCGATCTGGCGGGCGACTCGCAACGGTTCCATGCCTTCGATCTGGAGACCGCCGACGCGTTCGTGCAGCGCGGGAGCATAAGCGCTCCCGACGACGGCGTCGTACGGATGGATGCCGAACTGGGCGAGGACGGCCCGCGTCTGGCGGGCGGCGCCGGCGACGCCGTCGGCCCACGCCGTCATGTCGCCCGTTCCCGGCCGGGCGGCGATGAGCTTGTCGAGGTCGAGCGCGGCGTCGACCAGCGCGTTGAGTGCGGTTAGGGCGCGGCCTTTTTCGCCCGTCAATTCGTCACGCAGCCGCTGGTACGCCGACTGCACGTCGGCGGCGAATTGGCCGAAACGCGATTGCAGGTCGTCCCGGACCTGCGCGATCGCCTGGTCGAACAGCTTGTGTTGACGGTCGTTCCGCTCGCGGAGGGCGACGACCTCGGCACATAACCGCTGAAGAGCGGAACCGCTCGGATCGGGAGCGGGGGTCATCCGGCGGATTCCTGCGGGGGATCGGGCGGGGGCAGCGTAATGCTCCAAGGATCGATCGGGGCGCGGGCGAAGCGCTCCAGCCAGCCGGCGACCGCCGGCAGCTCCAGCGGCACCGTCGGCGCCGGCAATCGCGACTGGACTTCGGTCGGATCGGGCAGTTCCATCTCGGGCCCGACGGGGAGCTCCGGTTCGACCGGCTCCCACGTCGGCCGCGGCGGGTCGAGGTGAAAGCTCTGCGCGAGCCGGCGGAGGTCGTTGCCGACGGTGTCCGGGTTCAGGCTGGCGGCGTCCGCGATGAGTCGTTGCTCCGGGTCGCGGAGCATCTGCCGCGCCCAGTGAATGTCTTCGAGGGGGATGCGGCACTTGCCCTGCCGCGCCCAGAGGACGCGCTGGGCCCAGTGGGCCTCGATCGTTTCGGCGTCCGCGTCTTTGGGGACGCCGAGAATAAGGAATGGCCCGACCTGCTCGCGGGGTAGCGAGGCCAGTTCGACGCCGGGACGAGGAGTGTCCATGTCAGCCGTCATGTTTTGGTTGTCAGTTTCTCAGATCGCATCCGCTCGCGGACGAGGTCCGCGATGCGTTGATGATATTTCGGCACACCCGGCGGCTCGGGCAACCGGTCGTGGTGCTCGAGGAACCGCCGCCAATGGCCGGCGGCGCGGGCCGAGTCGCCCTGCCAGCCGCGGGCCAACGCCAGGTTCTGTTGGATCCGCGGGTCGTCGCCGTCGGCGGGGAGCGCGGCCGCCCAGTGCCGCACCGCGCGGGCGAAATCCTGCCGCAGACACGCGGCCAGGCCGATCAGGTGGCGGACCAGTCGTGGGCCCTGTTCGGCTTCCGGCGCCAGGAGTCGCAGCGCCGCGGGCGCGTCGCCGCGGTCGATCCGATCTTTCGCCCGCAAGGGCACGAGCTCAAACCGCAAGGCTTGCACGACGGGGCTCAGCGGTCGGGCCGCGATCAATCGGTCCGCCAGCGCTTCGACCACGTCGAACCGGCCGATCACGCGCAAGAACTGCACGACCCGTCGATCGTCTTCCGCCGTCCAGTCGTCCGCCGTCGGCGGGTCGGCGACGAGTTGGCGGAGTTGAGCGAGGAGCCTTTGCCAGGCCGGCGGTGCCACTTCGGCGGCGCGCGGCAATAACTCGCGGGCCAGTTCATAGCGGCCCAGTGAGAGGCGACAGAGAAAGAGATTCAGGACGGCCACAGAGTCGTCCGGCGCGTGCCGCACCGCCTCGGCGAACGCCGTCTCCGCGGGGACGATCTGTCCGTCTGCCAACCACGCCAGCCCCCGCTGCACCTCCGCCAGCGCATCGCGGGCCGGTAGTCGATCGAGTGCCGTTCGGGCGTCATCGAACCGGCCGTGCAAACGATAGGCTCTCACCAAGTGTTGGAGCACCTCCGGCGCCGGCTCGCCGCGGGCCGCCTTCTCGAGCCGCTTGAGCGCCCGCACAGGTTCGACCGAGCGAACCGCCAGCAGCTCGGCGGCGGTCAGCAGGGGATCGACGAGGGGATCGTCGAAGCCCCGTTGTTTCGCTAACCGCAAGCCGCGGACGGCCTCCTCGGGTCGATCGCCGTGCAGGGCCTTGAGCGCCGAGAGGAATGCGGCGGCCGACAGCACCTCTTCGAGTCCCAAACTGTGTCGGCGGTCGTCGGGCAGGGCGATCCACGAGCGGACCGCCGACGCGAAGTCGCCGGTGCGCCAGGCGATCTGGCCTCGGAGGGCAAGGGCCTGGTCGCGTGTCGCCTCATCGCTCGCCTCGACCGCCCCGTCCAGCGCTTCGACCGCGGAGGCCGTGCGTTGCTGCTGCAGGCGAATGAGCGCGATCAGATGCTGGGCGGCGCCCGCCACCGCGGGATCGGCGGACGCGAGTTCCACGGCCGACGCGGCGTCATTCAGTTGGCCGGACGCGAAGTGGGCGACGCCCGCGAGGTAGTGGAACCATCGGTCGTCGGCGGTGGAACGAACGAATTGGTCCGTCAATTCGGACAGCTTCTCCCGGTCGCCGGCCATCCACAACACCGCGGCGAGCGCCGCCAGGGCGGGCGTGTGCGTCGGATCGAGCTCGACGCATTCCTCGAGAAGCGGCAACGCGTCCTCGGGATGGTCGGCGGCGAGGGCGAATCGCGCCCCGAGCACGAGTAAGCCGACGCGGGCCAGCCCGTTCGTCCGTTCCAACGCCTGCCGCACTTTCCGTAGCGCCGAGTCGGGCCGGCCCTGGTGCGAATAAATGACGGCGAGGCGGGCGAGAGGCCGCGCATCATTCGAATAAAGCCGCCGCCACGTTTGCAGCCGGTCGATCGCCCGCGGAATCTCATTGAGCCGGTATTCGATTTCGGCGAGGCGGTCGTGAACGGCGGCACTCTTCGGTGACAGCCGCAGCGCCAGTTCGGCGATTTCGCGGGCGTTGTCCGGCCGGCCCTGCGACTGGGCCCGCTTCGCCTCGGCGAGCAGCAGCGCCTCGGTCCGTCGGCCGTAGTCGCGGCCGGGAGCGGTCGGATAGGTGCCCGGCGAGCGGTCGAGCCAGCGGCGGAGATACTGTCGCTCCGCGGCGTCGAAGTCCCACTCGCGCTCGACGAAGAACCGTTTCATCCGATCGCGGTCCGCGAACGCCCGGTCGAACAGCGCCGCGTCGTTCGTGCCGCGGACGTTGTGCTGCTGGGCGGCGCGGACATACAGCCACGCCATTTCCGCAGGAAAGGCGTCGGGGGCGGCCCCCGCGAGCAGGTCGTACGTTCCCATCGCCGTCGGGTCGGTCGCGTCGGCGGTCCGCTCGTGGATCGCCCTGCCCGA
>DATJGQ010000993.1:0-5341 GCA_035494815.1 Gemmataceae bacterium | reverse complement strand
AGGGCGGGCAGCTTGTCGACCGCGGCTTTCCCTTCAAGCTGACCACGGGGATGTTCGTCCGGCCCAACGGCAAGAACTTTCAACGCAACCCCGACAGCAATCCCACAGACAGTTGGGGCGTCCGCCCCGATCCGGACCACGACTTGCCCCTGACGGCCGAATTGAGCAAACGGCTCAAGGAGTGGCACACGCTCCTCGTTCTGCGGCCGGCGAGCGACCGCGGCGCCCTGCCGATCGACGACCCCGAGGCCGACCCGCAACGACTAGCCGCCATGCGGATGCTTCGGGAGCTGATTGGTCAGAAATGAATTCGCAGTACGCCTATTAACTCGACGCGCCCAACCGACAAAGTAGTGTCTGAGTCCGTGGCCGACCGGGGAGGGCGGCGAATGGGCGCTCGAATAGTCGTCACAAGTTTCGCTCTCGCCATTCATTGTGTCATTTGCCCGGCGGCGACGGCTCATCCGAGTTCAGGAATTGTCGTCGATCCAAGCGGCGACGTCTATTTCACGGACAACAGAGAAGGCGCCGACATCCTGTGGAAAATCGACGCGCGCGGTCAACTCACGCAGTTCCACAAAAGCGGCTGGCACTGGCTGGCGCTCGACGCGCACGGGGGCTATGCGGCGGCAAACTTCCGCGCGTGGTTTAGCAAGGGAATCGCGCCGAACTTCGGTCGAGTTCCAATCGCCGACGGCAAATTGGCTCTGATCCAGACCGACGGCGTTCCGTTCGTCATCGCGCCGGACGGCAACCTTTACTTTGCCAAAGGCCACCTGGAACTGGCGCGCCTATCGCCGGACGGGTCGCTGACGGTGATGGCCCCCGGGCTTCGGGCCATGGCCGAAAAACTCGAGGGCATCAAAGGCCTGGCGGCGGGCCCGGAAGGTTCGCTCTACGCTTCTTGCCCGAGCGCCGTGTTGCGAATCAAGCCGGACCGGACGGTCGCGACACTGATTCACCCCATTCGGCTCAACGGTTTGGACACGGACCTACCGCCAGGTACGCCGAACGACCATGAGCCGTTTTTGCGCGGTCTCGCAGTGGACGCGCGCGGGACGGTGTACGCGGCGGCGACCGGAGGGCACTGTCTCGCGAAGATTACGCCCGACGGCAAGGCCGAGGCGATCGTGAAGGCCGAGCGGCCCTGGTCCCCGACCGGCGTCGCGGTTCATGACGGCGAAGTCTATGTGCTCGAATATGCCAACGCCAATTCCGACGACCACAAGGCGTGGCGGCCGCGCGTCCGTAAGCTCGGCCGTGACGGCGCCGTAACGACGTTGGCGATCGCGCCTGCGAAGGGAGAGGCGAAATGAGGTGCACCGTCATCCTTTCGGTCGGTCTGGCAGTCGGTGTCATTGCGGCCGTAGCGCCGTCCCCGGGCGCCTTGCAGAAGCCTGCTCTCAAACTTGTTCTCCAAGCGCCACCGCCGTTGTCGGTCGACTCTGTCACGGTCTCGCCGGACGGGTCGCTCGTTGCCACCGCCGGGGGGGAAGGCGGTGTCCGGCTTTATGACGCGAAGAGCGGCGGGTTGTTACGCGCCATTGGCTCCGGCGATCGCTGTGTGGTTTTTTCGCCCGACGGCCGGACTCTGACGGCCGCGGGCTTCCATATGGATAAGCTGGTCGGCCTCTACGACGTGCAAACCGGAAAGCGCGTGCGAACCTTCGAAGGCCAGACGGAATGGGAGGCGTTCACGACCGCATTCTCGCCCGACGGCCAGCTGCTCGCATCGACTGCCGCGGACATGCAGATTCTCGTGTGGAACGTCGCAACCGGCGCGCTCAAGCTCCGGCTGCCGAATCAGCCGGCCCGCGTCACGGCCCTGGCTTTTTCTCCCGACAGCGCGACGCTGGCGGCCGGCGGCGGGGACAAGGCGGTTCGGCTGATCGATGTCGCGTCGGGACAGGTGCGCCGAAAGCTGGAAGGCCACCGGGACTGGGTGTGCACGCTCGCGTTCACGCCGGACGGCAAAGCGATCGCGAGCGGCTGCTGCGACTGGGCCCTCCACCGCGGCCGCAACACCGCCTACTTCGACCGGCCCGACCCGGGATGCACGAGCGAATGGAAACTCTGGGACGCTCACACGGGCCAGCTCAAGCGGACCGTAACAGAGCCGGGGAGGATGCGAGCGCTCGCCGTTGCACCCGACGGCCGATCATTGGCCTGCGGCGTCGGAAAGGACGTCAAGCTCTACGACCTGATGTCGGAATCGCCCGGCCGCGTTCTGACGAGCCACGACTTTGAAGTTACGTCGGTGGCGTTTACGCCCGACGGCCGTTCGGTCGTCAGCGGCAGCCACGACCACACGGCCAGACGCGTCGCAGTCGCGACCGGTCAGACGGAATGGGGGGCCCCCGGATCCTACGAGCAGGTCAATTCCGTAGCGATCTCGCACGACGGCGCGATTCTAGCCACCGGCAGTAGCGACGGGCGATTTGCCGTACGCGTGCTCAAGGCCGGGGCGCGGGACCTCGGGCCCGGGGCGGTTCGGCTCTGGGACGCCCGGAGCGGTCGCCTGATTCGTCGG
The DNA here is from genome assembly GCA_035494815.1 of Gemmataceae bacterium. Taxonomy (GTDB): domain Bacteria; phylum Planctomycetota; class Planctomycetia; order Gemmatales; family Gemmataceae; genus DATJGQ01. The sequence continues at coordinate 2,811 of DATJGQ010000993.1, read as the reverse complement.
CTGGGTGACCCGAGCGATCAGATCATGGCGGTCGCGCTGTCGCCGGACGCGCGGCGGGTCGTCGCCGGTGGCGCCAACGCGAGTGGGGCGGGCGTCGTTCACGCCTGGGATGCTACGACGGGCGCACCGGCGTGGTCGAAGGCCGACCACACGGCAGAGATTCTGGCGATCGCCTATGCGCCCGATGGCTCGGCGCTGGCCACGGCGGGGGCCGACGGAAGTGTTCGCCTCCGCGACCCGCTGACCGGCGCGACGACGCGAACTCTCGAGGGCCACGAGCGCGGCGCGACGTCGCTCGCGTTCTCCTCCGACGGCACCATGTTGGTGTGCGGCGACGGCCGCGGCGGGTCGCGCGTCTGGGACGCGAAGTCCGGCCGCCTGCTCCGCACTTGCCGACCCGCGACTTCGATGGCATTGACGGTCACGACCGATCGCCTCTACACGCCCGTTGCGCTGACGCCCGACGGCGGGACGTTTGTCACCTGTCCGGCCACTATGGGCAACACCTACGGCGAGCCGATTCGCTTCTGGGACACTAGGACGGGCGAGTTGAAACGCACGTTCGACAACCCGGCCCACAGCGCCCGGCCGATCGCACTATCCCCCGACGGCACGATTCTCGCTGCGGGCGGCAAATCGATCCGGCTGATCGACGTGCGGTCCGGAGAGAAACTTCGGGAGTTCACCGGGCACCTCAAGAAGACGCAGTCGATCGTCTTCTCGGCCGACGGCCGGTTAATCTTTGCCGGCGGCAGTTACGGCACGACGAACGCCTGGGAGGTCGCGACCGGCCGGCACCTGGTGACGCTGTTCGCATTTCCCAAGAATCAAAACGGCACGATCGTGGATGACTGGCTCGCCTATCACCCCGACGGATATTACGACGGGTCACCCGGCGTCGAGCGGTATCTGGGGTGGCGCGTCGGCGAGGAGTTCAAGACGCCCGACTCGATCGGCGAGCGGCTTCACCGACCGGACCGGGTGGCGGCGGCACTGAGTCTCAGGCCGCAGAAGACCGGCTCGCCCTGAGGAGTCATCCATGTGTCGACAACTTGCAGCCGCTCTGCTTGCGACAGTGGCAATATCGGCGATCGAGGCCGGATCTCCGGCGGCTTTGTTTGTCGCGGCGCCCGGCTCGCCGATCGCAGTCGCGGGCGGGCCGCAAAACGTGGCCGTCGGCGACGTGAACGGCGATGGCAAACCCGACCTCGTGGTGCCGTGCTCGAAGAACCAGACCGCCATCCTGCTCGGCGACGGCCGAGGCGGGTTCCGGCCGGCACCTGATTCGCCGCTGCCGTACCCCGGCGGAGAAATGGGACTCGGCGATGTCAACGGCGACGGGAAACTCGACATCGCCTTGGCCGATCACGACAGCTACGCGATCACGGTCCTGCTCGGCGACGGCCGCGGCGGGTTCGCTCCGGTGCGTGGCTCGCCGTTCACCGGCAAAGATGGCCAGCACCCGCACACGCACGGTCTCGCCCTCGCCGACGTTAACGGCGACGGCAAGCTCGACATGGTGATCGGCAACAACGACGATGGCGACGTGTCCGTATTGCTCGGCGACGGCCGCGGCGGTTTTACCCGGGCCCCGGGCTCCCCATTCCCGGTCGGAGAAAGTCCGTACCCGATCGCCATCGGTGAGGTGAACGGCGACGGCCATCCCGACATCGTCGCCCCGAATAGCGGGCCGAATAATCTCACGGTGACAGTCCTGTTGGGCGACGGCCGCGGCGCATTCCGCCCCGCGCCGGCTTCACCGTTCCGGGTCGCGGACGGTCCATACTTCGTCGCGCTCGGCGACGTCAACGGTGACGGCAAGCCGGACATCGTCGCCACGCACGACGACAGCAGCGCGGTCTCGATCCTGCTGGGCGACGGCCGCGGCAAGTTTCGGCCGGCCCCTTATTCGCCGCTCGACATCGGGCGGCGGGCGATGGGGGTCGTCGTCGCCGACGTCAACGGCGATGGCCACGCCGACCTTGTCGCCGCGGCCGGCGACGGAGTGCGGGTCTTGTTGGGCGACGGCCGCGGCGGCTTCCGCCCCGCGCCGGGCTCGCCGTTCGCCTCGGGCAAGGGCGTCTGGCGGCTCGCCGTAGCGGATTTGAACGGCGACGGAAAACCCGACGTCGCCGCAGTCGGGTACGAAAGTAACAGCGTCACGGTTTTGCTCGCTCGGTAGAGGGCAGCGGCGGCACGAAGGACACGACGGATGACCGACGGCGAACTGGTCCGCAAAGCGCGGGCCGGGGACAGGCCGGCGCTGACGGAACTGGCCCACCGCTGGGCCGGCCGGGTCGTCGCGCGCTGTCATGCCGTCGTCCGCCGGGCCGATGTTGCCGATGACCTGGCGCAGGAGTCGCTCTTGCGCGGGCTGCGCGGCCTGTCGTCGCTCGCCGATCCGGAGAAGTTCGGCGCCTGGCTGTGCGGGATCGCCCAGCGGGTCTGCCAGGATTGGCTGCGGGAGCGGACGCGGGCGGCGGTGCCGTTCAGTGTCCTGACCGATGGCGCGCCGGACGGCGTCGTCGGCCGGCCGGAAGCGCCGCCGATCGAAGCGGCGGAGGAACGCGACCGCTTGTGGGCCGCGATCGACGTCCTGCCCGACGACTGCCGGGAGGCGCTGCTTCTTTACTACTACCAGGACGTCACGTACCAGGACCTGGCGGCGCAGTTGCACGTCTCCGCCGCGACGGTCAACGCCCGGTTAACCAAAGCCCGGAGTCTGTTGCGGGCCAGACTGGCCGACGTGCCGGGGTAAGCCATGCGCTGCGACGACGCCCGCCGACACCTGGACGCCTGGCACGACGGCTC
>DATJGQ010000992.1:0-4695 GCA_035494815.1 Gemmataceae bacterium | reverse complement strand
CAACAGCCCGATGAGCACGGCGATGATCGCGATGACCACCAACAGCTCGATGAGCGTGAACCCGTGCCGAGCTTTCGATTTGCCTGGAAACATGACGGATACCTCCTGCACGTTCGGGTACCGATACGTCAGCCCGGAGAGCGACCGCGGCGGGCGAGCGGGCGACATGCTGAAAAGAGACCCATTACAGCAAATTTCACGCCGGCAGGAACTGCAATGGTCCGACCGGGTTGCAACGCGTTTCCGCGGCGGAGCCCGCGGAGTCGCCAGCGGCAGGACAAGTGAGCAAGGTAACCGGCTGCACAGTCGCGCTCAACAAATAACACGTGGCGATAGCCCGAAAGTAACAACGCCCCGCGAAGGAGGTTTCCCATCGCGGGACGCAACATCCTCCGAGGGCCAAACTCTTGCGCCCGCCGGCGCGTGCACCGAGGGTTCCTGCGGGCTGACTCGCTCGCCGGACGCGGCGAAAAACCGCGCAACGATGCGTTTCGGGGCGCTTGCGAAGTGGCAGAACGCACGCTAGAGTCTGTTTTCCTAGGGCTTTGCCGAGGGCAATGTCGGCCAGTTTCGCCTACGGATCAGAAGCTTGGGGGTTCGAATCCCTCCGGGCGTACCTTCTCCCACAACACTTCACGGTGATCCCTCATTTCCGCTCGGCTTCGTAGCGGCGCCGGTCGCGGCGCTGACTGGGGCCGTCTCGAAACGACCTCGTCATCGAGTTTCCCGTCCGTTGCACTCATAAGAGCGCCGGTTATCATGGTGGCCGGCCGCCCGGTCATTGAAGCCTGTCGCGGCCGCGCAGGGACCACATATGGCCAAACTCGACGGGGTGCAGGCACCAGCCGACGTGCAGTCGCGGCTACGGCAGTTGTGCGACGAACTCAGCCGGGCTGTCGGCGCCAAACTGGCCGGTGTCGTCCTCTATGGCGGCGTTGCTCGCGGACGTTATCGGCCCGGCGCGAGTGACGTCAACCTGCTGATACTGCTGACCGACGTATCGGCGGAGACACTGGCGGCAGCGGCCGGACCGCTGCGAACGGCGTGGCGAGCGGTGCGGGTCGAACCGCTGGTGCTCACACCCGACGAACTTCGCCGCGTCGCGGCCGTCTTTCCCACTAAGATTCTCGACATTCAAGAACGACACATCGTTCTGAACGGCCAGGATCCATTCACGGGGCTGTCCATCGACAAACAGCATTTGCGACTGCGGACCGAGCAGGAGTTGCGGAACCTGGCGTTGCGACTGCGGCGGCGCTATTTCGCGGCCTACGACGATCCGACGGACCTCGCGGCGGCTCTACGGCGTGTCGCGCGCGGGCTGGCGGTGCAATTGTCCATGCTGCTGCGGTTGGCGGGCGAGCCGATCCCGGCGGAAGACCGCACCGCCGATATCTATTCCGCCTCCGCGACGGCGTTCGGCCTCGATGCCGACGCACTGGCTCATTTGGCCGCCCTCCGACAGTCGGCCGAATCGCACGGCGGCGATGTCGCGGCGTGGTACAACCGCGTCCTTTCGACGGTCAGTCGCGCCGCCGATTACGCCGGCCAAATGAAGGTCGCGTGAACGCCGAATCGGCACGCGATCCGGCCGCCGAACGAACGAATAACCAGCAGAGACCGACAAACTCGCTGCGGACGGGAGGTGTACCGATGAACCCGTTCGATCTGCCGGGCCCCCAATTCCTCGCCTTGTTCATTCCGCTCGCGATCGTCACGTTGATCGCCGCCGGTATCTTGCGGCGGTCGCTGCGACTTCCGGCCGGCGAGCCGCACGAATCTGATCTCGATCTGTCACCGTACGAGGTGGCGAACCTCGCCGGCGGCAAAACGCTGGTGGTTAACGCCGCGCTGGCGAAACTCGTAAACGAGGATGTCCTGTATGTCGATACGGCCGGCGGAAAGTTCAAGCGCCGCGGTGCAATTCCTCCAGCCGCCGACGCCGCGGAGCAGGCGGTTTACCGGGCGGTGCCGCCGCGCGACGGTGACGCCGTCCGCACGGTCCATAAAGAAGCCGGGCAACTTCTTCCCAACCTGGACGAACGGCTGATCGAGCGCGGACTTCTCGTCGAGCCGGGACGAGCCGCAACGGCTCGCTGGTTGCCGGTACTGCTGCTACTCGCGCTCGTGCTGTTCGGCGTCATCAAGATCGGCGTCGGACTCTCGCGCGACCGGCCGGTCGGGGTTCTCTTCGGGTTGACGGTGGTCACGGGAATCGTGGGTGGTTTCAGCCTCGCCCGTCCGGTTCGTCGAAGCCGTCGCGGCGACATCGCCTTGACTCGTCTGAGGGGTGACAACGCCGCGCTTTCGAGCAACATGATTCTCGGTGCGGACCGGCTGGCAGCATCGGACCTCGTGCTCGGCGTCGCACTTTTCGGCCTCGGGTCGATCGCGAGCGGTCCGCTGATCAATCTTCGCACCGCTCTCAAGTCGCCGGCCGGCAGCGGCGGCAGTTGTGGCAGCGGCTGCGGCAGCAGCGGCGGGTGTGGCGGCGGGGGCGGCTGTGGCGGCGGCGGCTGTGGCGGGTGCGGCGGATGAGGGAGGAATGACACCATGTCGTCGCGGATTCCGAATCTCGGCCTGGGCATCGGTTGGCGGCCGGAACTCGCACTCGCGATCGACCGCCGGCCGGATCTGGGATTCGTCGAACTGATGGCGGAAGACTTTGAGCCGAGCGAGCCGTTGTCGCCGGCCATCGAAAGGCTCCGGCGGCGCGGCGTTCGGCTCGTCCCGCACGGCGTGTCGCTGTCGCTCGGCGGGGCGGAACCGCTCGACCGGGGCCGGCTCGATCATCTGGCCAGGCTCGCCCGGTCGTGCGACGCGCCACTGGTCAGCGAACACATCGCCTTCGTACGGGCCGACGGCACGGAAACCGGTCATCTGCTGCCCATCCCGCGGACCCGGGCGGCGTTAGAAGTTGTCGTGGCCCACGTCCGCGAGGCGCAGGCCCTGCTGCCGGTGCCCTTAGCACTCGAGAACATTGCGACGCTGATCGAGTGGCCCGAGAACGAATTCGACGAGGCGACGTTCCTGACCGAGATCCTCGAGCGGACGGACGTTCTTCTGCTGCTCGACATCGAGAACGTCTACGCCAACGCCCGCAATTACGGCCCCGATCCGCTCGCTCTGTTGGACCACCTGCCGCTCGAACGGCTGGCGTACGTGCACATCGCCGGCGGGCATGATCGTGACGGCCTCTACCACGACACGCACACCGATCCGGTGCCTACGGGGGTGCTGACGCTGCTCGAAGAACTCGCAAACCGCTGCCCGATCCCGGGCGTCATGCTGGAGCGGGACGGGCGCTTCCCATCGCAGACCGAACTCGATGCCGAGCTGGACGCGATCGCCGGCGCCGCGCGGCGAGGGGTTTGCCATGTCGGCTGATGCTCAATTGGTGTCGCGGCAGGCCGCGCTGGTCCGGGCGCTCATACACGGAGGACCCGTCCCGCTCGGCTTTGACGAGGGCCGTGTCCGGGCGGTTGCGCAATCGTTAGTGATGAAGCGGTTGCGGTCTGTCCGCCGGGTCTGGCCGGGGCTTGCCTACGGGCTGGGCGAGGCGTTCGACCGCCTTTTCGTAGCCTATGCCACCGGCCGGCCGATGCCGCACAAGGGCGGCGCAATTGCGGACGGGGATGCGTTCGTCGCCCACCTCCTCGCGACAGGCCATTGTCCGGACGAAGCCCGCCGAGAACGACTGATCGTCGCACTGGAGTATCGTCGAACCGCGGCCGGGTTGGTGCGGCGGTCACGGTGGTCAGTCGTCGTCCGGTGGACGATTGCCGGGTCTCCCCGTCGGGTCACATTTGGCCTACGGCTCTTTCGCCGGACGATTTTGTGGTAGCCCGCCCGTCGTAACCGGCGGGCTAATTGACGCCGCGCCTGACCTCAGAGACAATAGTCGTCGCCGCGCCCGACTCGGGCGCCTACTCGCCCCCGGAGAGTCGAACATGCCGCTGACCCCGCGCCTCGCCGTATTGGCGACGCTGACGCTGATCACCTTGATTGGCCCAGTCCCCGGCCAACCCCCCGCCGCGAAAGCCGCCGACAAAGACAAAGACGGCTGGAAGAAGCTCTTTGACGGCAAGTCACTCGACGGCTGGAAGGCGAGCGACTTCTTCGGCTCGGGCAAGGTGCACGTCAAGGACGGCGCCATCGTCATGGAAACTGGGAGCTCCATGACCGGCATTACCTACGCCGGCAAAGACTTTCCGCGGATCGATTACGAGGTCACGTTTGAGGCCAAAAAAATCGCCGGCCGCGACTTCTTCTGCACGACGACCTTCCCGGTCGGTGAAGATTACTGCTCGTTCGTCGTCGGCGGCTGGGGCGGCACGACGGTCGGCCTGTCCAGCATCGACTCGGAGGACGCCTCGTCCAACGAGACCAGCAAGTCGAAAGAATTCAATCGCGACCAGTGGTATCGCGTCCGATTGCGAATCAGCAAGCCGAAGATCGAAGCCTGGATCGATGACGAAAAGATGGTTGATCTCGAGACGGCCGATCGGCGAATTTCGATCCGGCTGGAATGCCGGGCGAGTTGCCCGTTCGGCCTCTGCACCTGGGAAACGTCCGGCGCGGTGCGGGACTTGCGCCTCCGTCAGCTGACCGAAGCGGACAAGAAAGCGGTCGTCAGCCCAAAGAAACCGGGGGAGAACAAATGAGGCCGACCTCGAAATGGGTACGGACTTTGCA
>DATJGQ010000991.1:0-6923 GCA_035494815.1 Gemmataceae bacterium | reverse complement strand
TGGATTTCGAAGCGGGATCAAACAAGAGCTCTTCGAGCGACGACTATTCGTACCGTAGCGACTGGATCGGATCGAGGTTGGCGGCTCGCCTCGCCGGCCATACCCCGAACAGAATCCCGACGAACCCCGAGAAAAAGAACGCCAGAAGAATCGACGACGGCGCCACTGAGGTATTGAAGTTTCCGAACTTTGCCAGCGCGAGCGCTGCTGCCCAGCCGAACACGATTCCCCCCACTCCGCCGAGCAGGCACAGCACCACCGCCTCGATCAGGAACTGGAGCAGAATGTTCTTGGGTGTGGCGCCGAGCGCCTTTCTCACGCCGATCTCGCGCGTCCGCTCCGTCACCGACACCAGCATGATGTTCATGATCCCGATCCCGCCGACGAGGAGACTCACCGCCGCGATTCCCGAGAGGAGGAACGTGAAGATCTGAGTCGTCTCGCCCAGCGTGTTCAGGAAGTCGGCCTGGTTTCGGATCTGGAAGTCGTCAGGAATTCCGACCCGCAGCCTGTGCAAACGGCGCAGCGTTCTCTGGATTTCTGCCATCGCCTGCGGAATCTCCGCCTCCGATGAGGCGAGCACTCCGATCTGGCGAAGCCTGTCGCTCCCGAAGACGCGGAATTGCGCGGTCGTGATTGGTATCAGAACCTGATCGTCCGGGTTTCCGAATCCGCCACCGCTTCCCTTGCTCGCCAGCACGCCAATAACCTGAAAGAGAAATCCTCCGATGCGGACGTTCTGTCCGACGAGACTCGCCGCCGGCACGCCGAGGTTGTCGGGAATCGCCGCGCCGAGCACAGCCACGCTCCGGCTGGCCCGGTCGTCGCCCGTCGTGAACATTTTTCCCTCAGCCATCGTGTACTTGCGTACGTCGAGATAATTGGCGGTCGTGCCGAGCACGGTTGTATTCGTATTCGTCGCCAGATACTGAACCTGGAGCTGCTTCTGCATCTCCGGCTCGACCGCGGAAACCGCTTCGCCCGCCGAATCGAGCGCGTACGCGTCAGCGACCACCATGGGCGCACGGTCATTGCCCGACGAAACCCCGCCCGGTGCGAAGATCTGTCCCGGCTGCACCGTCAGGAGCGTCGTGCCCAGCGCGGAGATTCTCGCGTTGACCGATTCCTGGGCGCCACGTCCAAGCGCGACCACTGCGATCACCGCCCCCACGCCGATGACGATGCCGAGGCTGGTCAGCGCCGTCCGGCCTTTGTGGGCGCGGAGCGCGTCGAGTGCGACGAAGGTGGCGGAGACGATCGTCATGCCGTTACCGCCGTAAGCGTGTCGGACACGACGCGGCCGTCGCGGAGCGTGACCGCGCGGTCGGCCGCCGACGCGACTTGCGGGTCATGCGTGACCAGGACGACGGTCTGTCCCTCGTCGCGGTGCAACCGCCGGAACTCGGCGAGGATCTCCGCACCAGTCGCGGAATCGAGGTTGCCCGTCGGTTCGTCGGCGAGCAGCAGCCGCGGCCGGTTGACGAGCGCCCGCGCAATGGCGACCCGCTGTTGCTGGCCGCCGGAAAGCTGATTCGGCCGGTGATCGATTCGGTCGGCCAAGCCCACGAGGCCGAGCAGCTCGATCGCCCGGCTGCGACGTTTCCACGGCGACACGCCGGCATAGACCAGCGGCATGGCGACGTTTTCCCAGGCCGTCTGTCGCGGCAGCAGGTGAAATCCCTGAAACACGAAACCGATCTTATCATTCCGGAGTCGGGACAGGCCGGCGCGGGAAAGCCGGCCGACGTCCCGGCCTTCGAACTCGTACGTTCCGGACGTCGGGTGGTCGAGGAGTCCGATCAAATGCATCAGAGTGGACTTACCGGAGCCACTCGGGCCGACCAGGGCGACGAACTCGCCGGCGTCGATCGTGAGCGAGACGCCGCGGAGGGCGCGGACCGGCTCCGTGCCGACGGCATAGATCTTGTGCAGGTCGCGAAGTTCGATGAGCGTAGACACGGTCGGTTCAGAACAGCTTGAGTCCCTTCTCGGACTTGTCCGGCGTGGTCGCGATCAGCACGCGCGGCGGGTGCTCGGCGGTGGGCGGCTTTTCGTCCGGGTCCCACTCCAGGACTTCCACGAATTGGCCGTCCTGAATGGCGGGCTCCCCGCCGTCGGTCTTGCCGTCGAGGCGAAGGTAGAGGGGCCGGGGGGGCGCGTTGTCGTCGCGGGCCCAGACGAGTTGCCACGCCGGCCGGTCGGGCCGCGCGTCCCAGCGGGCCACTTTCGCCCGCGCGGCCTCGGTCTGGCGGGCGGGGTCGAGCCGCACGCCGCGCGCCGCCGAGGGTAACTTCCAGACATTGTCGTGCGTCCGTAACACGATTTCCGACGAGGCCGGCATGCCTGGTCGCAGCCGCCACTCGTCTGTCGTCGGGTCCTTACTATTCTCCGCGGTCACGACGACCGAATAGAACACGGCCCCCTGCACCGTCGCCGGCACCGGCTTGATCTGCGTCACCTGTCCCGCAAAAGTGACGTCCGGGAATGAGTTGACGGTAAATGTCGTCTTCAGCCCGGATTTGATGCGGCCGACGTCGCCCTCGGCGACTTGCGCGACGAGTTCCATCCGGCCCGGATCGGCCGCAACCGTGAACAGGTGGGCAGAGATCGGAGGCCCGATCAACTGGCCGGCCGTGACTTTGCGGTCGATCACGATCCCGGCGAGAGGGGAGCGGAGCGTCATCACGTCCAACCCGTATTCCGCGAGCCGGAGCGCCGCTTCGGCTTCCTGGACGCGAACGCGGGCGACTTCCACCGCCGCCTCGGCCGCTTTGAGCTGCGCCTCGGCCTGATCGAGGTCTCGCTGCATGCCGACGCGGTCGAGCAATTCCTTGGCCCGCTGAACGCCGATCCGGGCCGCGTCGCGGGCGGCCTCTGCGCGGCCGACGTCGGCCGACGCGAGCGCCACCGCCACTTCCGCCTGCCGCTGCCGGAGTTTGGCGAATTTGTCATCGAGCCGGAGGAGGGGCTGGTCTTTGGCGACCGACTGGTGCAAGTCGGCCAAGACTTCGGTTACTCGGCCGGCCTGTTCCGTGCCCACCGCGACGGCGTCCCGCGGCTGCAGCACGCCGGTCGCGCTCACCGAGTCGGTCAGCGATCCGTACGCCATGGGCTCCCAGAGGGCCCCGTCGTCGGCGGCGGGGCGTGGCGCCTGATGCCGGTAGGCCGCCAGACCCAAACAAGCGGCAATGACCGCGGATGCGGTATAGACGAGAGTCTTCAATCCTGAGTCTCTCGGGGCAAACTAGGGGAATTACACTCATTATCGAGCCTGAGAGCGTCGTTGCAAGCCCGGCCGGGCTCTCAGGCCGGGATTGCAACAAAAAGAGGGAACAGTCTATACTGCCCCGCCGCCGGTGGACCAGGCCGCCGTGCGCGGAAAGGATGCCCCATGGCCGTCGCGGCACACACAACCCCGCATCTCCCGGAGTTGCGTGCGGCCCCGGCTCGACACCTCGCCCCGACCCCACCCGGGCGCGTCCCACGCACCGCCCAGCCGAGCCTGTCAGTCGTCGTCGTCAATTTCAGGCAGTGGGAAAATACGGTCGCGCTCGCCCGTCAGCTCGATGCGTCCGACGCAATGCGGTCGGGGCTGGCGGAAGTCGTCCTTCTCGACAACGATAGCGACTCCTTCTTGCTCCGCCGCTGCGTCCGCCGCTGGCCGGGTGTGTCGCTACGATGTTTCGGCCGTAATCGCGGCTTCGCGCGCGCCGTCAACGAGGGTTGTCGCAGAGCGCGCGGCCAGTGGTTCCTGTTGCTCAACCCGGACGTGCGCGTTCCGGAAGAGTTCCTCGACCGTGTCCTGGCCGCGGCCGAACGGGTCGCGGCAGAACACCCGCGGGCCGGCGTGGTCGGCTTTCGACTGCGGCACGCCGACGGCAGCCGGCAGGGATCGGCCGGGCCGTATCCGACGCTGCGGGGCGTGGTCGCGGGCATGTTCCGTCGCCGGTCGCGGCGGCGATGCAGGCCGCTCAGGGGACGACATCGCCGCCAGGTGCCGTGGGTGACGGGCTGCTGCCTGCTGGTCCGCCGGGATTGTTGGCGCGACCTCGGCGGGTTCGACGAGGACTTTTTCCTCTACTACGAGGACGTGGACCTGTGCCGGCGGGCGCGGGCGGCGGGCTGGACGGTCTGGTATGAGCCGACTTTAAAGGTGACGCACCTCTCGCCGCTGCACACGCGGCCCGTGCCGCCTCCGCTACGACTGATGACACGCCACGCCCTTTTGATCTACGCGGCGAAACACTGGCCGCGGTGGCAATTCCGGATGCTGGGGCTCCTGGTCGCGGCCGAAGCCCGGCTGCGGCAAGCCGTCGCGTTCTTGCGCGGGCATCGAGACGCGACCCATCACTTCCGGCGACTCCGCGAACTCGCACACGATTTGTCCCGCGGCCGCGGCCTCCGCGCGCGGCACCGGCTGCTCCTGTCCGCCCGTGCCCTGACCGCCGTTATGCCGGACCGGCCGCGATGACCTGTCGCCTGACCATCGTTATCCCCTCGCGCTCTCGCGCGGATCTGCTCCGACGCTGTCTCGCGTCGGTGACCCGGCACGCGCCGACCGATAGCGAGGTTCTGGTCGTCGACGACGCCTCGCCGGGCGAGACGATCACTCGCGCGGCGGCCGAATTCGCCCGCGTCCGGGTCATCCGTTTAAGCGACCGCGGAGGCTTTTGCGTCGCGGCCAACGTCGGGATCGCCACGAGCCGCTCTCCCTTCGTCGAACTGCTGAATGACGATACGCAAGTCACCGCGGGCTGGGCGGACTCGGCGCTGTCGCGGTTTGACGAACCGCGGGTCGTCGCCGTCGCTCCGCTCGTCTTACAGGCGGGAGTCGTCGCCACGATCGACAGCGCCGGCGATGATTACGACCTCGGCGGCTTCGCCCGCAAGCGGGGGCACGGCCGAAGCGTCGACGCCGCAGCCGTTGCCGGCCGCGAGGTTTTCGGAGCCAGCGCGTCCAGCGCCTTCTACCGCCGCGACGCCCTCAACCGCGTCGGGACCTTTCCCATTTCCTTCGGGGCGTACTTCGAGGACGTCGACCTGTCGTTTCGTCTCCGGCGACTGGGCACAATCGTCTTCGAACCCGCCTCAGTGGTCCTGCATCATGGCGGCCAATCGTACGGTCGTGTCAACCGCCGACTCGTCGAGCAACAGTCGTGCAACGAAGAACGGGTTTTCTGGCGGAACCTGCCGCGAGAGGTTTTGCGGCAGTCACTTGCTCGTCATGCACTCGTTCTGGCCGCGAAGGCGGCGCGGCGGTGGCGCGAAGGCTGCTTACTCCCGTGGTTCTTCGGTCGACTGCAGGCCTGGCGGGAAATCCCCGCGAGCCGCCGGCATGCGCGCGACCTGGACGCGTTGGGCGATCTGCGGCCCTGGTGAATCCCGGTCAAGCGAGGCGAGGCGAACGCCAAACAACGCATTGACGTGCACCGGACCAGCTTCCTAAGATAGCGTGACCTTTGTCCCACGAGCGACCGGATGAATCTCTGTCGCGGTCAACTCGCTTCGCTGATCTGCCTCGCGACTTTCGCGTGGCCGATGACGGCCGCGCCCTTCGCCGAAACCGTCTGGGCCGCGTTGTTCGCCGGTTCGGCGTCGACGCCCGGCATCCCGGACGAGGAAGACAACGCCAAAGAGCCGACCAAGCTGGAGACCTCCGTCGCCGCGGTCCAGGCCCGGCCGTCGGCGGAGCAGACACGCCGGCCCGTCGTCACTTCGCCGCATCCCAGCGGCCGGCACTCCCGTTCGGCGCGGCCGTCCGCCGTCGCGCCGGCCCCCTTCCGCGACTCCCGCACGCCTCCCCTGCACTGCTAGCCGACCCGCGTCGTAGCCGGGTCGCGCGACATCCTCGGCTTCGCCCGGGCGCGTACCTCTTTCCGCACTGACTCCGACAAGGTTTCCCGCGCGGATGATCACATCGCGCGCCGTGACGATCGTACGCCCTCATCATTCTCATTCGTCCGAGGAGACTCCGTCGATGCAGAAACTCGTCCAAGGCATCCATCACTTCCAAGCGAATATCTTTCGCTCGCAGCGCGAGCTGTTCGAGCGGCTGGCCCACGGTCAGAAGCCGGACGCGCTGTTCATCACCTGCTCCGATTCGCGGATCAACCCGAACTTGATCACGCAAACGGAACCCGGCGACTTGTTCATCCTTCGAAACGCCGGCAACATTATCCCGCCTTACGGAGCGGCGAACGGCGGCGAAGGGGCGACGATCGAATACGCCGTCGCCGGGCTCGGCGTCGAGGACGTCATCGTCTGCGGCCATTCGCACTGCGGCGCCATGGCCGCACTTCTCAACGCAGACTCGCTCGACGGAATGCCGGTCGTTTCGGCCTGGTTGTCGCACGCCGAGGCGACCCGCCGAATCGTCCGGGAAAAGTACCGCGACCTATCGAGTCAGAATCTCCTGACGCTGACCGTCGAGGAGAACGTGCTCGTCCAGCTCGAGAATCTGCGGACACATCCGGCCGTCGCAGCGGCGCTGGCCGGCGACCGGCTCAAGCTGCACGGGTGGGTCTACAAGATGGAGACCGGCGAGGTGTTCGCATACGAGCCGGTGCGCGGCCAGTTCCTTCCCGTGGCCGAAGCTCTCCCCGGCCCGGTGCCGCCACCGGCTCGCCTGACGGCGGCCCGCGCGATCTGACGCTCGTGCGGTGCCTGCGATGTTCGGTCCCGAAACCGGAGAGTGACGATGATGGACTTGAAGAATACAGCCGCCTCCGCCGGCGCCGGTGGCGTTCGCGGGAATTGGGCCGCCGACCTGTGCGCGTCGCTGGTCGTGGTCATGGTGGCCCTGCCGCTCTGCATCGCCATCGCCCAGGCGAGCGGAGCGCCGGCGGAGGCGGGCATTATTACCGGCATCGTCGGCGGACTGGTCGTCGGCTTCCTCTCGGGCAGTCCGTTACAGGTCAGCGGGC
>DATJGQ010000990.1:0-4948 GCA_035494815.1 Gemmataceae bacterium | reverse complement strand
AAGGGCCTGGCAAGATTCATGCGTTGCGCCGAACACTCCGGAGCGACGAGCGAAACCGTCAATTCGACTCGGCCGACAGGTCCGGTCGCCCGTTCGTCGTCGCGCCACAGCCGGCGCGGCCGAATCTCGACAACGTATCGTCCCGGCCGGTCGGGCACCGCGGCGCGGACCAGTGCCGCAACGTCTTGCCCCGGCAACAGCAGACGCGGCAGCGGCGTCGTCAGTTCCTGACCGATCAACTCGCCGTCGGCATCCAAGGTCCTGCTGACGAGTTCTGTCCGGCCCGGACCGTCGGCCGCCTCTGGATGTCCGCCGTGATTACGCAAGCTGACGGGAACCAGCGTCTGACACGATCCGGCAGCCGCGTCGATCCGGGACGGCCTGCACATCACAGCCATGAGTTTCTGACGCGGGCGAGCCGGAGTGTCGACCACGCGCTCGACGATTCGCGCGAACTGCTCGCGCCACGCGGCGCGGTGGAAAGACCTCGCCCGCCGGATGCCGTTGGCTCGGAGGTGCTCCGCGATCGGGCGGCCCATGCCGTCGAGCGCGGTCTGCCAGCGCGCCGCGAACGCGGCCGGGTCGGCGAATTCACGGCGGACATATTCCCGGCCGCTTTCCCCGAAGTCACTCCAGCTCTGCGGTCGTTCCCACAGGTCGTCGAGAGTCTCAGCAAACGACTCGTACGTGTGAACCGCCCGTCCGCATTGTCCACGGGCGATATGAGCTTCCAGCACCCTGTTGCCGGCCTGAACGATCGCGGGCGTCCCCTGGGCGAGGGCTTCGAGCGTCGCCAGCGACAACGATTCGTTCGGCGAAAGCAGCACCAGCGCGTCGGCACCGGCCATCAGGTCGCGCCGCGTTTGATCATCGACGTAGCCGAGATCACGTGCCCAGGGTTCGGCGGGGATTGTCAACTCGCCCCGGCCGGCGAAGGCGAATGTGAACCGGTCCGGGTGCGCGGCGCAATATCGGGCGGCAAACCGGAACAGTTCGGACAGCCCTTTCTCCGCGTGATAGCGACCACAGTACAGGACATACCGCCGGCCGCCGCCGACCTGCACGCGGCCACGGTTCGCGTCTCCCGACGCGTTAACGTCCAATCGCGCACCGAGGATGTTCGCATTCGGATGATTCAGGCCGAGCTCCGCCTGAGCGAAGTCGCGCTCTTCGGCGCTGTGGTAGAGAACGCCCGCGACGGATTCGTACGTCTCGCGCAGGATCGGCAGCCGCGCGAACGGCTCGTCATGAAAGCAGGGCAAAAGTACGGTCCGGTCCGGAAACTCGCGGACGACGTCGAACGTCAGGCCGAGCAGATACGGACCGACGAAAATCGCGTCGAAGGGGCCTTGCGCCCGCAGGGCGTCGAGCAACCGGCTCGACCGCAGCGAGTTGCCGAGAAAGGCGTACTGCTCGTCGGCATCGACCGCGCCTGCGGCGCGACGGATCGTATCCGTCGCGCGCGCGTAACGATCGGCGTCGACGGCATCGGTCCGGAATCGATGCACGGCGAAGCGCTCGTTCGTTGCGGATCGCTCCGGAATGTTATTGTCGGGCGTCTTTCCGTTGCCCGCACAGGTCGTGAAAAGCGTTACGTCGTGGCCGGCGCGGTGCAGGCTTTCGGCGAGCGATCGCAAGGAGGTCTCGGCCCCGCCGACGAAGCCGCTGCCGTACCGCGGCGTGACGACGGCGAGCTTGCGACGCCGCGGAAGACTCGCCTCCCCCGTGGGCAACGGGATCCGGGGTGAAGGGGTGGGACATTCGCTCATCGCGAAGCCCTCGCCCCCGTCCCCTTTCCCCACGGGGGAGGCGCGGCGTGAATCGAGAACGCGGCCAATCGTGCGAGCGAGGTCGACCGGGTCGTCCGCGACAAAGGTCAGGCCGGCATCGGCGACCGTTTCCGGTAGCGCCGCCGCCCGCGCGGCCACCACCGGCAGACCGCAGGCCATCGCCTCGACCGCCGGGATGCCGAAGCCCTCGTGGACGGACGGCAAGACCAGGGCGTCGGCGTCGCGATACGCGTCGCGCAGTGCGGTTTCGTCGGTGTGTCCGAGAAAATGGACGCGGTCCGAGACGCCAAGTCGCGCGGCCCGCTCGCGGCAACGCTGTCGTTCGGCGTCGTAAACGTCTCCGGAGTCGCCGACGATCGCGAGATGCACGGGCGGCGTCCGTTCGCGCAATCCGGCCACCGCTTCGATCAAGACCGGCACCCGCTTATTAGGCGCCACGCGCCCCACGAACAGCAGCAGCGGCGCGTCGCCGGGCAGGTTGAGTCGTTGCCGCAACGAATCCGTGGGCGCGCCGGGCGTGAACCACACACCGTCCACCGGGTAGCCGAGCTGATGCGTTAGCTCGTTCGGGAACGCCGTGCCATCGAGCAATTCGCGACGAGCGAAACGACTGTGCGCGATTGCGGCGTCGGCATACCAGACGAGTCCGCGGAGCCGCCGGCCGCGCTCCAGCGAATCGCGAAGGTTTGCCGGGGCGAATTCCGGAGGCGTGACACTGTGATAATCGAACAGAATCCGCGGCCGAGCCCCAGCCAAAAGCGGGAGGAGGTCGAGTAACCGGAAATGCTGACTGTACTCGACGACGATCAGGTCGGCCGAAGTGAGGAACGTCCAGTGGGGACCGTGCGGCTCGGGCCGGGAGATCCGAGCCGTGTACGGCCGCAAACCGCCGTGAAGCCGCCGGTCGGTCTCGACCAACAGACGGACGTCGGCCCCGCGTTCGACGAAGAACGCGACCTTTTCGGCCAATTGTCGGCCGATCGCGTCGCCCGCCGGCGCGGAATGTGACAGCAGCGCAACCCGCATGAACGTCCGTCCCTGGACCGGTGCGGCAGAGTTCCAATCCGTTGTGACCGGGCATCCTACCGAGCGACTGTCACCGGGTGCAAGGGCGATCTGACCGTTTCGCCGCGAGGCGAGCGCCGCTAGGCGAAACGGAAGACAAGAGAAACTCCTTGACGAACCCCGCCCATTCCCGCAAGTTAACCCTTGATTCGCCAACGGCATGTTTTCCTCTCACTGCGGTCCGCCATGCCCGCCGCTAGCAGCGCACCGATGCCGAATTCCGTGGCCGTCTTGCCGCCCACGGAAGGCGCGGCCTCCAAACGACTTGCCGCCCCCGACACCGTCGCCCACGGCCGCGTCGATTGGCCGTACGCAGTGAGTTTCGCCCTGTACCACCTCCTCGCGCTACTTGCGTTCGTTCCGTGGCTTTTCAGCTGGACCGGCCTGACGATCTGCCTGCTCGGCACCTATGTCTTCGGAACGCTCGGCATCAACCTCTGTTTCCACCGGCTGCTGACGCACCGCAGCTTTACCTGCCCGAAATGGCTCGAACACGGCCTCGCCATCCTCGGCGTCTGCTGTCTGCAGGACACGCCCGCCCGCTGGGTCGCGGTGCATCGCTTGCATCACCAGCACTCCGACGAGCCGAAGGACCCGCACAGCCCGCTCGTCACCTTTTTCTGGGGGCACATGGGTTGGCTACTGATCCCGAATTTCGCCCTGTCGCGGATGGACCTCTACGAGCGGTATGCGAAAGATCTGCTCCGCGAACGGTTCTACATGAATCTTGAACGGCGGCTGTTCTGGGTGTGGATCAACCTTGCGCTATGGGTCGTCTTTTACACGGCCGGTTTGGCGATCGGCTGGGCGACGACAGGCGAACTCGCGGGCGGGGTCCAGTTCGGACTGAGCATGCTCGTCTGGGGGGTCTTCGTCCGCACGGTACTCGTCTGGCACATCACCTGGTCGGTCAACTCGGTGACGCACATGTGGGGCTACCGCAACTACGACACGGACGAGAACAGCCGCAACAACGTCTTCGTCGGCCTCTGGTCCAACGGCGAAGGCTGGCACAACAACCACCACGCCCAGCCGCGGGCCGCCGCCCACGGGCACAAGTGGTGGGAGTTCGACCTCACCTATCTGACGATCCGGTTCCTGCACGTGATCGGCCTCGCTCACGACATCGTCGCGGTGCGAAAGACGATGCCCGGCCGTATCGTCACGAACAATCAGCCTGTAGAATGACGGTAGGAGCCCTTTACATCTAGCCGCCCCGCCCAGCGGAGCGCGGCTTTCCCCATTTGCGAGGGCAGCGCCATGACGCCGCTCGAATCTCTCGTCGCTTGTGGCACCAAAGTCTGGCTCGACTCGGTGGACCCCGCCGAGGTCGACAAGAACCTCGCCTATGGGGCGACCGGGGCGACATCGAACCCCATCATCATCGCCGACCTGATCGCCACCGGCCGGTTCGACTCGGAACTGTCCCGCTTCATGCGCGAGTCCGAGGACGACGAGTCCGTCGCCTGGAAGATGACCGACCTGCTCGTCCGGCAGGCGCAGTCGAAGTTCATGCCGGCGTGGGAGAAATCGAAAGGTGACACGGGCTACGTGAGCTTCGAACTCGACCCGCTGCTGGAAGACCCCGCCCGCAAGATGCCCCTGGCCGAGCGGACCAAACGGTACATCGAACTCGGCAAGCAGTGGGCGGCCGGTCACAAGAACCGCATGATCAAAGTACCGGCGACCGAGGGAGGGCTGGCGGCGCTCGAGGAGATGGCCGCCGCCGGAATCACGCTCAACGTGACGCTGGTCTTTTCCGAGCGGCAGTACAAGATCGCGCGCGATTCGATCTGGCGCGGCGCCCAGCGGCGGAAGTCGCTCGACGGCTTCAAGTCGGTCTACAGCATCTTCGTCAGCCGGCTCGACGTGTACACCGAAAACCACGCCTCGGAATTGTCGCCGGCGGCGCAGGGGATGGTCGGCATCGTCAACGCCAAGCGGATCTGGAAGTTGAATCAGGACTTCTGGGCCGGCAAGAACTTGCCGCTGCACCAGGAGATGATCTTCGCCAGCACCGGCACGAAGAAGAAGGAAGACCCGCCGTGGAAGTACGTCGAGGCGTTCGCGGGGTCCGACATCGAGACCAACCC
>DATJGQ010000989.1:0-3243 GCA_035494815.1 Gemmataceae bacterium | reverse complement strand
ACCGACTCTCCGCTCGACCGCGCCGAGCGACAACGGCCGCCGAAAAAACCGTTGTTGCCATTCCTCGCCAAACTGAACGACACACTGCCTTCGAAGTGGGACCGTCACCGCGGCAACTACGGGCCGAATGACGACTGGATCTTGTGGGACATCGAAAAGTTGGAACACGGCGGGACAGCGATCGACGTGCACCGGCCCGCCCGCGGACCAGCGTCCTAAGATCGCAACCACAATTGAGGAAATTCCATGCGGTTCAAATCGCCGCAGACGGACGGGTTCCAGGCGTTCGCGGTGTCCGGCGTGAACACCATCTCGTTCGCCATCTCCGCGACGGCGGACGCGAAAAAGGGCCTGCTCGGGTTCGCCGTCGAGCGCGGCCTGAAAGGGAAGAGACCCGAGTTTCAGCCCGGCTTCAAAGTGTTCCGCTCCCTGTTGCCGCGCCCGACCAAAGACACTCGGGTGAGCACGAAGGATCATCCGGTCCAGAGCTTCGTGTGGGACGACTTCACTGCCGCGCCGGAGACTGAGTACCTGTACCGCTTCCACCCGATCCGGGGGACGCCGAAGGCCCCGGACCGCACCGCGGCCCCGGTGGAGATTCGCGTCCGCACCGAACCGCTCTTCAGCGACTTGGAGCACGACGTCTTCTTCAACCGCGGCGTCGCCAGCAGCCAGGCGTACGCGCGGAAGTTCGGCAACAAGCGGCCGGACGATCCGAAGGTGCCGGAGAAGAAGCGGGCCGAGATGCGGCAGTGGCTGAGCCGTGACCTGGACGACGCCATTCTCAAGTTCATCGCGTCGGCTGAAAAAGGCGACACGCTACTGTGCGGTTTCTACGAGTTCCGCTACGAGCCGGTGGTGAAAGCGCTCAGAGCTGCTGTCGACCGTGGCGTGGACGTGCGAGTGATCATCGACGCCAAGCAAAACGGGCGCGTCGACAAGAGGACGGGCAAGTCCATCCCGGCGTTCCCGCGGGAGGGCAATCTCGAAATGATCGACGAGACGGGCTTTCCGCGGGCTCGCGTCAAACTCCGGGAGGCCCGCAAGAGCAGCATCCATCACAACAAGTTCATGGTCCTGTTGAAGGGGCCGCAGCGGAAACCGGCCGAGGTGTGGACCGGGTCGACGAACATCTCGACGGGCGGCATCCACGGGCAGACGAACGTCGGCCACTGGGTGCGCGACCGCGACGTGGCTGAGAGTTTCCGGGCCTACTGGGAGTTACTGCATACCGACCCGGGTGCGGAGACCGGGGACGACAGGACGACGGTGTTAAGGAAGAACAAGGAATTCCTGAAAGCGGTCGAGCAGATCCAGGACGTGCCGGCGGACGTCACGGCCGTCGCGAATGGCGTCAGCACCGTGTTCAGCCCGCGGACCGCCGTGAAGGTGCTCGACACCTACTTCGACATGATCGACACGGCGAAGTCGGTCGCCTGCATCACCCTGGCGTTCGGCATCGCCAAGGGCCTCAAGGCCAAGCTCGCCGACAACCGTCCCGAGGACCAGATCATCTTCATGCTGCTGGAGAAAGAGGACCGCCCGCCGCTGCCCCGCAAGCCGAAGCCCGGCGCGAAGCCCAAGCAGCCGGAGCCGTTCGTCAAGCTGACTGCCCGCAACAACGTCTACCAGGCGTTCGGGTCGTTCCTCCCCCGAGACCCTCTGTACGCGTGGGTTCGTCAAGAGACCAACGCGCAGCGGCTCCAACTGAACCAGCATGTGACATACATCCACTCAAAGTTCTTGTTGATGGACCCGCTCGGCGACGACCCGATCGTCGTCACCGGCTCGGCGAACTTCAGCGAGGCGTCCACGACCGGGAACGACGAGAACATGCTGATCATCCGCGGCGACCGCCGCGTCGCGGACATCTACTTCACCGAGTTCAACCGCCTGTTCAACCACTACTACTTCCGGGCCGTCCACGAGAAGGCCGCGGGCCTGCCGTCGGCCGCCCGGGCGAGCCTATTCCTCAAGGAAGAGCCGAGCGAGTGGCTCGACGCGTATAAGCCGGGATCGCTGCGGTTCAAACGCGTGGAAATGTATGCGCGAATGACCGGCTTCACGCGACTTTCATGATCGGCCGGGCGGAAATGACGCCCTTTTTTTTTCTCACACCTGTTCTTACGTTTCAAAATCGAAACCCATTTTTCATGCGGACTTGCGAGGGACCGAGTGAATGACAGGAAAAGCCCTATTCTTACACCCTTTGCTTGACCGTTTCTCGCGGCATATTTAAAGCAGGTTGAGACGCGGTAATAATCGTATTCAAACATCAATAATTTTAACGGTTGTTAGCGCGTGCCTGCCTACGCGTGGTCGAATCGTCGCGGATTGGCCGTCAGCCTACCCCCCGACAAATTCACCGCGACTAGATCCTGGCTTCCCCTTTTGACGTCCGGTCGGGACCATTCTCTACCGGCGAGGAGATAGACCGTGCGCTCTCACTCCGCCCGCCGTCCGTGGTACGCGCGCGCCCGCGCGCTGTTCTCGTCGCTTTCGGAACTGAGGAACCCTCGACAGCAACCGGCCCGCACTCGGCTCGGCGTCACGTCGCTGGAAGATCGCATCTACCCGTCGATCACGCCGCTCGGCGAGTTCGCCGTCCCGACGACGACGGCCAACGACCAGGACCATCCCGCCGTCGCCGCGGACGCGGCGGGCGATTTCCTGGCCGTCTGGCACAGGCCGGGGCCGGCAGGCGGCGAGGGCATTTACGGCCAGCGGTTCAACGCCATTGGTAGTCCGGTCGGCGCCGAGTTCATGGCCAACGAGAACCCGTACTCCAGCTACTACTCCACGGCGGTGGCAATGGCCCCCGACGGCCGTGCGGTAATCACTTGGTATGCCTACGATCAGACCGACGGCGGCGTGAACAGCTGGAAAATCTTCGCCCGTCTCTACAACGCCGACGGGACGCCGCACGGGGCCGAGTTCAAAGTCAATACCGTCAGCACCGGCCTTCAGTCGGACCCGGCCGTGGCGATGGCCGCGGACGGGTCGTTCGTCATCGCGTTCGTCGACCAGCGGGACTACGTCGATCCCTACATGGAAATCGCCGCCCGCCGATTCGACGCCGACGGCAACGGTGTCGGGTCCCAGTTCCCCGTCAACACCACGACCGCGTACAACCAATACGCGCCGTCGATCGGCATGGACGCGGCGGCCGACTTCGTTATCGGCTGGACCAGCCAATTCCAGGACGGGATGTGGAACGGCGTCTTCGCACGCGCCTTCTCCGCC
>DATJGQ010000988.1:0-3056 GCA_035494815.1 Gemmataceae bacterium | reverse complement strand
GGCGTACGGCCAGTTGTCCAGGCCGAGGTCCTGCCATTTCGCCGGCTCGACTTTGCCGTCGGGGTCCGTCTCGTACAACTGGATCGCTTTGATCACGTCGCCCTTCTTAAGCCCTTCCTTGGCGGCGGGAGAGTCCGGCGTCACGTCCTCGACGACAGTGTAGACCGCATAGGCAAGGCCGAGCGCGTCGAGCGCCAGCGGCGACGCCGGGCCGATCGGCGCCGAACGGGCGTACCGCCAGCGGTCGTCCCATTCGACGCTTAATTTGACTTCCTTGTTCTCGACGTGGCCGACCTGCCGGGCGACGGTCAAGGTCACCGACTTGGGGCCTGCCGGGGCCGATTCGGCCCAACGATCCAGGTCGTACGGCAGCCGAATCGGGTCGAGTAGGTGCTCCTCCACGTTTGGGTCCTTCTTGACGGCGAGGTCGGCGGCGTAGCGGATCGTGCGGCCGGCGGGGCCGGGGAGGTCGACCGCGGTCAGTTTGTCACCGGCCTCCTGGCCGTTCTTGACCTGCACCTTGGCGCGGGCAGCGGGTGAATGGTCCCGGACCGCGACTACCGGGCCCATCGCCATCCGCAGGCCGATGCTGTTATGCAAGGCCGGCGGGACTTTGATCGCGACGGGTTCTTCCGATTCGGGTTCGTCCGCGCGGCGGACCAAAAAGGTCATTTCCTTGCCGGCGAGCCGCTGCTGCCGGCGGAGTAGTTCGAAGTAATCGGGTTGTTTGCCCTCGGGGTCCCGCGGGTCGGCGGGGAGCATTGCGGTGCGGTCTTGATGATCCGGGTCCGTCGTGCCGACGATGCGGTCGCCATGACGGAACTCCGGCGTCGCCCGGGCCGCGGCCGATCCGGGAACGACCGGCGGCAGGCCGCGGCGCGTCTTCGGCGCGATCGCCGCCTTGTAGGTCGGGGCGATGCCGACCATCGGCCGGCCGGTCGATTCATTCTTCTTCGGCAGCAGGTCGACGTCGACGCTCTGGGGCCTTGGGGCGAACTCGTCGAAAGTGACCGGTAACGGCTGGCCGCTCGGCCAGTGCATCACTTCGGGCATGACGTCATCAAAATACGGGTGAGCGGTGTCGCCGATCTTCGTGAGCAGGATGCCGCTGTGAAGCCCCTTTTGCCACGCGGGGGACCCGGACTCGACGGTGCCGATGACGGCAGCCGGGCGTTCGACGCCGCCGGAGCCGTAATAGACGCCGACGAAGCAGACCGCCGCGAGGATCACGTTCATGATTACGCCGGCGGAGATAATCAGCATCCGTTGGTAGACGGTCTTGTTCTTGAAGGAGCGCGGGTCGTCCTCGTTCTCCTCGGTGTCGCCGCCCTCGCCGACCATCTTGACGTACCCGCCCAGCGGGATCAGAGCGATCATGTACGTCGTCTCGCCCTTGGTGAAATGGCAGCCGGGCAGCGGCGGGCCGAAGCCGATGCTGAACGTCTCGACGTGGACGTCACACCATTTCGCGGCGAGGAAGTGACCGAGTTCGTGGATGAAGATGACCAGGCCCAGGCCGACGGCCACCTTGCCGACGAGGATGAAATCCACGCCGAACCGGGCCATGATCGCGATCACGACCGCGATCGCGGCCAGGGTGATGCCGTGCTGCGCGAACCAGGCGCGCAACGTCGGCGGGGGCGTGTCGGGTCCTACGTTGTCGGCAGTTTCGTGTAGAGCCACCGTGATACCTCGTGCCGCGCCCAACGGTCCGCCGCCGCCAACTCCTCCAGCGTCGGGCGGGCGCTGAAGTGGTGATGCGACAGGACGGCCCGGCAGACGCGGGGGATGTCCAAAAACCGCAACTCGCCGGCCAGGAAGTGACCGACGGCGGCCTCGTTGGCCGCGTTCAAGACCGCGCCGCAGGTCCCCCCGCGGCGGGCGACCTCATACCCCAATTGTAGGGCCGGGAAGGTCTCGTGATCGGGTTGTTCGAAATGGAACGACGCCAACTCTGTCCAGGCCAGCCGCCGCGCTGGCCCGGCCAAGCGGTCCGGGTAGGTCAGGGCGTACTGGATCGGCAGCCGCATGTCCGGCGGCGACAGCTGGGCCAGCACCGACCCGTCCGCAAATTCGACGAACGAGTGGATGATCGACTCGGGGTGGACGATCACCTCGATCTGTTCGGGTTGGAGGTCGAACAGCCAGCGGGCCTCGATCACTTCGAGCGCCTTGTTCATCAGCGTCGCGGAATCGACGGTGATTTTTGGGCCCATCCGCCAGGTGGGGTGACGGAGGGCGTCCTCGGCGGTGACGTCCTCGAGGTCGGCCCGGGCTTTGCCGCGGAACGGGCCGCCGCTCGCGGTCAGGACAATGCGGCGAATCTCCGCCGGCGAGCGGCGGGGATAAACCCCGCCGTCCGGACGGCGGGGATAAACCCCGCCGCTCGCCAGGCACTGGAAGACGGCGCTGTGTTCACTGTCGACGGGAAGAATCGTCGCGCCACGCTCGCGGGCTAATTGCATCACTTGCGGGCCGGCGACGACGAGCGTCTCCTTGTTCGCCAGGGCGACCGTCTTGCCGGCTTCGATCGCGGCCCACGTTCCGGTGAGCCCGGCGGCTCCGACGATCGCCGAGACGACGACGTCCGTTTGCGGGTCGGACACCATCGTCCGCAGCCCGTCCTCACCGAAAAGAAGTTCGGTGCCCTGGGACAGTTGGGAGCGGTCGACGTGTCCGACGGCGGAGGCGTCGGTGAAGACGAGCCAGCGGGGCTGAAAACGGCGGGCCTGATCGAGCGCGAGATCGACGTTAGCGTGCGCGCTGAGCCCGTAGGCGGCAAGGCGGTCGGGAAAATGGCCGATGACGTCGAGAGTATTTGTCCCGATCGACCCCGTGGAGCCGAGCACCACGACGCGACGGACGGGGCGGGCAGGCTCGGACGAAGGAGCGGTCAATCGCCACCATGCTCTTAGAGGCGAGCGTCGAGGCGTCCTTCTCGGCGAGCGTCGGAGCATAAGCCCGACGTGGGAGCCCCCGAACGCCTGAGAGGGCCCACATCGGGCTTACGCCTCGACGCTCGCCGAGAAAGACGATGCTCGCTGGAGAGAATTGTA
>DATJGQ010000987.1:0-3032 GCA_035494815.1 Gemmataceae bacterium | reverse complement strand
GCAGCGCCGATCCCTCGAACTCGAATTGGCCGCTGACCCGGTATCCCTGCTGAAGAACGAGGACGAGCCCCTCGACGTCCGCGCGCCCGATGGCGATCGGTGCTTGCAGCGACAGCGCGGGCTGCAGCGGCATGCGCGGATCCGGCTGCGGCGCTTTGATCGACGCGCGAATAACGTACTGCCCCGTAGGCACGGCCGGGAACTCGAAGTTGCCGTTGCGATCCGTGATCGCCGTTGGTACATCAGTCTCGAACGCGACGTCCTCTGAAGCGGCGGAAGACATGCGCAGCGGCACGCCGCTCGCGGCGCCCTCCGGTCCGATCACCGTACCGGCGACGCGGACGGTCGGAAGCGGATGGATTTGCAGATCGATCGCGCTGCGCTCTTCGCCCGCGCCGACCGAGACCACCATCGCCTGAGGAAACGTCGGCACGGATGGATAGAACGTCGCCGGGTACACAAAGAGACGGCCGTCGCGCGACGGCGATGGAATGGCGGTACCGCGCCCGAGGTCGTACACGACGTTGCCGACCTGCGTGGACGTCGCCGATCCGGGCAGCGCAACCGGGAAGAAGTCCGTGCCGTTCACGAAACCGCGTCCTTGGAGCTCCTGCGCCATCGACACCGATATCGAGACAGGCCGGCCGACGGTCGAAACGATGTAGTCGCCGGGAACGATTGCACCGAGTCGATACACGCCGCGATCGTCGGTCAGCGCTCCCGTCGGAGCCGCACCAGGGGCGCCGGCGATGTATCTCGGCCGCCCGCCGCCAAAGTCGCGCCGGAACGCGCGGACTCCCACACCGACCACCGGCTCCCCCATCTCGTCTGTGACGATCCCGGTAATCGCCGCGCATTTCCACATGCGCACGACGATGTCGCCGACACGTTCGCCATCGGCGAGCGTGATCGGTTGCCATGGGCCGAGCGGACGACGACGGCCTGCCGCGCCATCGACGTAGCCCATCTTCGTTGCGGTGATCCCGAAAGTGCCCGACGGAAGATCTCGGAAGAAGAAGCGCCCATCGCTCGTGCTGAGGACCGACGCGGTATCCGCCGCCGAACGTGCTCCCCCGGACCCCAGGATGGTGACGATCGCGCCCGCAACGGGTCGCCCGCTCCCCGCATCGATGACTTGCCCGACGATGAGTCCTTGATCGGCGGGTCCAGCGGGCCGCTGAGCGAACGCAGCGATTCCCGCGAACAGCACGAACGCCAGCGCGACGCGCATCCGGCGGATTGTAACGGAGTCCGAACCTCTCGGCGGGTCCTGGCCGTTGACAGCCCCACGTCACTCGACGCCCGAAAAGCACTCAAACGGGGGGCGGGCGTCGAGCTGACGTGGGGCGGCCCCGTCAACGGCCACCCGCGAGCGGGTTCGGGATCTTCTAGTGGGTACGCCGGGTTTCAAAACCGGATCCGCGGGTGCCCGCGGGTGACACCGGTTTTGAAGGTGCGCGGTTTCGACTTGTGCAACTCGAGGCTCTACATGAGGGCAGTCAGCAGAACGTCGGTGGCGGCGAAGACGGCGAGGAGCCACACAGATGGGACCGCAGTACCTGCTTTGGACCATCCACAGCGGTTCGTCAAACCGCCGCCTTCGTCAAATTCGTTGATGAGACCGGGGACCCTGCAAGAAAGGGGCTTGTTATGCACCGCAGTCGAATTTCAGCGCAGCTCACTGCCTGGCTGACCGTCATCCTCCTGGGTGCGGCCACACTCTCGGCGGCGTCGAAATGGACGCTGTTGTTTCCCACAACATCGATCAACACCCTGTCACGGTTTGCGCCGACATCCGTGTACGACCCGGCGACCAACAGCATGATCGTGTTCGGTGGGTACGTCGATGGTCTCACGACCCAAAACGACGTCCTGGCGTTGTCGCACGCGAATGGCCTCGGCGGAACCCCCGCCTGGTCAACCATCATCGCGAACGCCGCGGCCGGCTCGCCGGCCGCACGGTACTACCAGACCGCGGTCTACGACGAGTCCAACAGTCGAATGATCGTCTTCGGCGGCTGCACGTTGTCCCCGATCTTCTGCGGCCCCGGGCTCTCCGACGTGTGGGTCCTCGTCAACGCCAACGGGCTCGGCGGCACGCCGACGTGGACGCAGCTCGCGCCGAGCGGCACCGCGCCGGCCGGGCGCATCGGTCACGCCGCCGTCTACGATGCAGCAAACAATCGCATGACCGTGTTCGGCGGCGACGATGTGGGGCATCACACATTTTCGGATGTGTGGGTGCTCACCAATGCCAACGGGCTCGGCGGTACGCCGGCGTGGATTCAGCTGTCGCCGTCGGGCGGGCCGCCGGACACGATCGACTTCTCATCGGCGGTCTACGACAGCGTCGACAACATCATGATCACGTTTGGCGGGGCGGGCCCGGGATTCTCGCAGGACAGCAGCGGCGTGTGGACGCTGTCGCACGCGAACGGACTGGGCGGCAGCCCGGTGTGGACCAACATCATCCCGTCCGGAACGAACGGATCGCCCCAACGGCGCGATGGACACACGGCCGTGTACGACGCGGCGAACAACCGGATGATCATCTTCGGAGGCAACAGCACCGCAAGCCCGAATGGGTTCCCGATGTTCAACGACGTGTGGGTTCTAGCCAACGCCAGCGGCGTCGGAGGCACGCCTCAGTGGACCCACCTCAAGACGAAGGGCATCGCGCCGGGCCGGCGCGTAGACTCTACGGCCGTCTACGATGCCGCGAACAACCGAATGATCATCTACGGCGGCGCCAGCTGGGAGGCATACTTCTACGGCCCGACGGTCCTGACCGGCGCGAACGGGCTGTAAGGATGGAGGCGGCTGCAGCGGGTGCACGAGCCCACGGCTTTCAGCACGAACGCACGAAGATCACGAAGACTCGGTTGTTTGCTTAAACAGCGACAATGCTTCGTGTTCTTCGTGATCTTCGTGTCATCGTGCCAGGGGCCGTCAGCCCGTGGCGGCGCGTACTCGCTGAATGACTAGAGGACCGCCGAGAGGAGCGCGTCCGTGACGGCAAAGATGACCAGCAG
>DATJGQ010000986.1:0-3872 GCA_035494815.1 Gemmataceae bacterium | reverse complement strand
CTCGCCGGCCGGCGAAACGCTAATCTCTGAGCGCCCGTCCCGTCAGGTGCAGGAACACCCGTTCCAGGTTCGGCTCCTGCACCTCCAAATCGGCCGCGACGACGTTGCGCTCGTTCAGCAGTGTCAACACCCGCTGCAGCGTCGCCGGCACGTTGCGGGCGTGTAATTCGACCTCTCCCGGACCGCCGTTCGAAAGTTTGCCCAGCGGCGCGAGTCGCTCACGCAATCCCGCATCCACCGGCTCGGGCCGAAACCGGATCACGCCGTCGAGCGTTCGCAACAACTGGGGTACCGTGTCGCAGGCGATCAGCCGGCCGTAGTCAAGGATGCCGACGCGCGTACACAGTGCCTGCACCTCCTCCATGTAATGACTCGTGTAGACGACGGTCATCCCGCTCTTGTTGAGCCGGCGGACTTCCTCGAAGATCCAGTTGCGCGACTGCGGGTCCACGCCAACGGTCGGCTCGTCGAGCAGAAGGACTGCCGGCCGATGCACGAGTGCGGCCGCCAGGTTGAGCCGCCGCTTCATTCCGCCGGAGAACGTCGAGGCCCGATCGCCGGCTCGATCCGCCAGGCCGACGGTCGCCAGCACCTCGTCGGCGCGCCGACGCAGTTCGGAGCCGACCAGCCCATAGAGTTTGCCGAAAAAAGCCAGGTTCTCGCGGGCGGTCAGGTCCGGGTAAATTGCGAGATCCTGCGGCACCAGTCCGATGCGGCGGCGAGCTTCCGGCGCGTCCGGTGACATCAACGCACCATCCAGGCGGACGCGCCCGCCCGTGGCCGTCGCCAAACCGGTCATGATCGAAATGAGCGTCGACTTCCCCGCCCCGTTGGGCCCGAGCAGGCCGAACAGTTCCCCCGCGGCGACCTGGAAGCTGACCCGTTCCAGGGCGACCGTCCGGCCGTAGCACTTGTGAACGTCCGCGACATCGAGCATGACTTTCACCGGCGCCGAGGGTAAAGTGCTGGTGCCGAGTTGAGGAATGACTCAGCCCTTTGTACTCCGGATGCCGCGCTGAGACAGATGCCCGCGCTCACGACGGCCGACGAGTTTCTGGACCTGCTCAGGAAGAGCCGGCTGGTCGACGACGCGCGCCTCGACGCGTTTCTGAAGGCCCCATCATCGGCGCTGCCGGACAAACCGCGACTGCTCGCCGAGCTGTTTCTCGGGCAGGGGTTCATCACCCGGTTCCAGGCCGCCCAGTTGCTCGCGGGCCGCTGGCGCGGGTTCCTCGTCGCCGGCGGCAAGTACAAACTGTTGGAACTGCTCGGCGTCGGCGGCATGGGCAAAGTCTACCTGTGCGAACACGTCCGCATGAAGCGGCTGGTGGCGCTCAAGGTACTCCCGTATGACCGGCTCGAGGAGCCGACGGCTCTGGAGCGGTTCGAACGGGAGGCCCGCGCCGCGGCGTCACTCAACCATCCGAACATTGTCCGCGCCCATGACCTCGATACCGATCCCGGCACGAACCTCCATTTCCTTGTCATGGAGTACGTCGACGGCGCGAGCCTGCAGAAGATCGTCAAGAATTTCGGCCCGATGGATGTCGTCCGGGCCGGCCATTACATCGCCCAGGCGGCCGAAGGATTGCAGCACGCCCACGAGGCCGGCTGGGTGCATCGAGACGTGAAGCCCGCGAATCTGCTGCTCGACCGCTCCGGCACGATCAAAATCCTCGACATGGGTCTGGCCCGATTCTTTCACGACGACGCCAGCGAGTTGACCAAACAGCACGACAAGAGTTCGGTGATCGGGACCGCCGACTACCTGGCCCCGGAGCAGATCGTCGACTCGTCCGAGGTGGATATCCGCGCGGACGTCTACAGCCTCGGCGGCACGTTCTACTACCTGCTGACCGGACGCAGCCCCTTCGGTAAAGGGACGGTGCCCGAGAAACTCTTGTGGCATCAGCACCGCGAGCCGGATCCGATCCGCAACGCCCGACCGGATGTGCCGAGCGAGCTCGAAGCGGTCATCGTTCGCATGCTGACCAAGGAGCCGGCCGAGCGCTTTCAGGAACCGAACGAGGTCGTCGAGGCACTGCGGCCGTGGACGAGCGAACCGATCGGACCGCCGGCCGATGAGCAGATGCCGCGACTGTGTCCGGCGATTGCGGCGTATGGCGTCGCCGGCACCTCGTTGTTGGCTTCGGGAAGCACCGCGTCTCATGCCAGTCTGCGCAGTCAATCCACCCGTAGGGTGGGTCGAGTGAAGCGAGGCCCACCGGGCGGCGCGAACGGTGGGCCTCGTTTCACTCGACCCACCCTACGGCCGCTGTTCAGCGGTGCGGCGCTCGTCGCTTTTATCATCGCCACCGTCTGGTGGTTCACGCGGCACGAGGTCGCGCCGTCGGGGCGCGTCGTGACGGGATCGCGCGGCATGACGGGCGAGTCGCCGCCGCCGGCGATTGCCGAACGATTGCCGCCGACCGTCCCGGATCAGACGTTGTTCATCACGCGCAATCAGGAACTGGCAACGCCCGATCGGCCGGACGTGCTGCCGAGCATCGCCGCGGCGCTGGCCAAAGCCCGGCCCGGCCACACGCTGCTCGTTCTGGACGGAGAGATCGAGGAACAAGTGACACTCGACGGCTCGCATCTCGCCGGCCTCCACCTGGAATCCGGGCTGCCGGGCGGCCGGCGCGTGACCTGGCGGCCGCCGGCCGACGCTCCGGCAGACGAACCGTTACTGCGACTTCGGAACGCAGGCGGCGTCCAGGTGAAAGGCTTCATCCTCGACGGCGCCAACCGTGTCGAGACACTCGTCCACGTCAGCGGCGCCTGTCCGGGATTGAATCTCACCGATCTCTATCTGACTGACGGTCTGCAGGCGTCGCTGGTCCTGGCCGATTGCGCGGCGCCAGAGGAACAGCCGCTGACCGTCGAACGGGTCCGCTTCACGACCGTGCGCGACTACCACGAGGGGGCCAGCCTTGTGAAGGAGCGCAACGGTCCGCTCGTGCGCCCCGCGGCGATCCGCTGTGCCGGAAACGGCCTGAAACTACTCGTCCGCTATTGCCGGATCGAAGGGCTGTTCCAGGCGGGCGTCCGCATCGAAGGGCCCGTGGACGCGAAAGTCCGACTCTGCCGCTTCTACACGCTCAATGAGGAGCAACGGCCCCCGGAGGCGTGGGTTTCCGACGTCGTATACATTCCGGCGTCGGCGGCAGTTCGATTACAACTCGCGTCGAACACGGTCGCTCGGTTCACGAATCTGCTCCGCTTCGACAAGCTGCCGGCTGATGGGAGAAACGCCTTCCTGGTGAGAAGTAATTTGATGATCGGCGGCGACGCGTTCGTCGCTGCCGGACATTACGCGGATCCCGCCGCCGCCCGTATGCTTTTCGCCGGCAGCGCCGGCAACGTCGCCCGGCCGCAGAACTGCAACCGCGGCTTGCCCGTGATTGACAAAACGACGATCGACTTCTCGAGCATCGACCTGCGGCTGAATTCGGACCATTTTCTCCGCTACGAGCGCTCCGGCGATACGCTGCCACTACTAAAGGCCGGCGCGGACGGCGAACCGGCCGGCGTCCCGCCCGTCGATTAAGTCGCTTGCGGCTATGCCTGAGCCTGCGTAGCCGCAAGCGGCTTCTCCGGCGCCCCGCTCACTGCTATACTCGTTGTCACCCGACTCAATTTCCCGCGCCCGACGCCGCCGCTCTATGTCCCTCTCCGACCTCTCCATCAAGAACCCCGTCTTCGCCGTCATGCTCTCGGCGGCGATGATCGTCTTCGGCTACCTCGGCTACCGCGACATGGGCGTCAGCCAGTTCCCGGAGATCGACTTCCCGGTCGTCTCCGTGGCGATCACGCTCGAAAACGCCCCGCCCGAGACGATGGACGCCGACGTCACGGACAAGGTCGAGGAC
>DATJGQ010000985.1:0-7842 GCA_035494815.1 Gemmataceae bacterium | reverse complement strand
GACCCGTGGCCGGGCCGAACCGAGGTCGCTCAGCCCCGGTAAACGAGGCGAGCGACACAAGCAACCATCGGCGCGGCGGGCGGCGGAAGTTGAGCGAAAACGACCGCTCGACAAATCGCCCGATTTGCCCAGTCCCGCCGGCCGATCCAGCCGGTCCGTCGTTGCCGTTGTCAATCCGACGCAGGGCGTTATATAGTCGCCGGTTCTGAACGGTCTCGATCGCTCGCGCAGGGACGCGCACATGGGTCTTCATCTCCACCCGCCGGCGGACGGGCTGCGGGCCGTCGATTACGCCCGCCAGGTTCTTGTCGCCGAAGCAACAGCACTGCGCGAAGTGGCCGACCGGCTTGACGAGTCGTTCGACCGAGTCGTCGATCTGCTCGCCGAGTGCCCGGGGCGCGTGGCCGTCAGTGGCGTCGGCAAGTCGGCCGACGTCGCAGGCAAGATCGTCGGCACACTTAACTCCACCGGCACCCGCGCCTATTTTCTCGATCCGACCAAGGCGATGCACGGCGATCTCGGCATGGTCGCGGCGGACGACGTCGCGCTCGTTCTGTCGCACAGCGGGGAGAGCGAGGAGATTGTGCGGCTGCTCGGCCCGCTCGCCGACCTCGCCGCGGCGGTGATCGGCATCACCGGGAACGGGCAAAGCACGCTCGCCCGGCTGGCGACGGCGGCGATCGTCTACGGCCCGGTCGTTGAGACTTGCCCGTTGACGTTAGCGCCCAGCACCAGTACCACTGTGATGCTCGCACTCGGGGACGCATTGGCATTCGTATTGAGCGACCGGCGGCGGTTCTCCGCCGAGGATTTCGCCCGGTACCACCCGGCCGGGAGCCTCGGACGGCAACTGACGCGGGTGGAAGTCGTCATGCGCCGCGGGCCGGACTTGCGGCTCGCGCCGGCCGACGAGACGGTCCGCCAGGTGTTCGCCGCGCACTCGCACAGCGGCGGCCGACGCACCGGCGCGGTCATGCTGACGGACTCGGCCGGCCGGCTGTGCGGCCTGTTCACCGACAGCGACCTCGCGCGCCTGTTCGAGCGGCGTCACGACGCGGCGCTCGATCGTCCGGTCCGCGAGGTGATGACCGCGAATCCTTTGACTGTGCCGGTCGGCGCCCGCGTCGCCGAAGCGCTCGATCTGATGCGGCGGTGCAAGATCAGCGAGCTGCCCGTCATCGACACCGCCGGCCGCCCAGCCGGTCTACTCGACATTACCGACCTGATCGGCCTACGCATGGTCGCAGGGCAGGGGAGGCAGGCGGCGTGAGCGGCACCCCGACGCTGGCCGAACGCTGCGCCGCGATCGAGATCCTCGTCGTCGACGTGGACGGCGTTCTCACCGACGGCCGGATCATTTACACCGACGGCGGCACCGAGATTAAGGCGTTTCACGTCCGCGACGGGTCGGGACTGGTTTTTTGGCAAAAGCTGGGCAAACAGGTCGTAATCCTCAGCGGCCGGAAGTCGAAAGCAGTGGACGTGCGCGCGCAAGAACTCGGCATTCGACTCGTCCGCCAGGGGTCGGCGGACAAGGCGGCCGCGTTTCGGCAACTGCTCGTCCAGCTAGGATTGCGGGCGGAGCAGGCCGCCGTGGTTGGCGATGATCTTCCGGATTTGCCGGTGTTGCGGGCGGCCGGACTGGCGGTGGCGGTGGCCGACGCGTGTACGGAGGTGCGGGCGGTCGCGCACCACGTTACCGTGGCACACGGCGGCCGCGGCGCGGTGCGTGAGGTGATCGAGATGATTCTCAAGCATCAGGGGCGCTGGGATAGCGTCGTCGGGTGAATGACGAATGACGAATGACGAATGACGAAGGAATGACGAATGCCGAATGCCGAATGGCTAACGGCCCGCTGTTCGCAAGACCGTTGGTCATTTGCGCTGCGCCAGGCATTCGCCATTCGTCATTCGTCATTCGTCATTCCGGTCGCTTGCCCGGAAACGACAGAGGATCGTTAAGCGGTGTGGACTCCCCGGCGGGTACTGCTGCTCGTATTAGGCGTTGTGCTGTTCGGCACCGCGTTCGGCATCTACGCGCGGCTGCTCGGCTGGATCGACGGACTGCCGCAACTGCCGCTCGAGTTCCTCGCCCGCCGCGAACCTGGTGAGATCGACCTCCCGCCGGCCACCGTCAGGCTCACCGATTTGAAGCTCCAAAAGGCGTTCCCCGGTCCCTGCCCCGAAGTCGAATGGAAGATCAACATCGAGCTCAAGGCCAAGGGAATTATCTTCGCCGCCAACGATTACGAAATCGGGTCGGACGGCCGGCTCATACTCAAGCCGTTCAGCCTGGCGACGTTCAAGGACCGCGGGCCGAATGAATACCCGGAGATCAACACCGTCCACTGCGACACCGCATTTCTTGAGTTCGACAAGCCGATCCGCAATCTGAACGAGGCGAAGGACCACCGGCTGGTCGGCGTCGAACTGGTCGCCGACGAGAAGTCGCCGACCTACGACCCGCGACGCGGACGGATTCATTTCGCGAATAACCGCGGCACCGCGTCCCGGGACGACGACCTGGAACTCGTGACGCCCGGGCCGGTGTATTTTCGCGAACTGCCGGAGCCGATCCCGCCCTTGGAGCAGGCGCCGCCGCAGATCCGTACGGACGCCGTGGTCGATCTCATCGACCGACAGAGCCGGCCGGAGCCGACCCGCGTCACGGCCCAGGGGATGCGCGTTTACTTGACGAGCGATCGTCCGTCCCCGGGCGGCGGGCGCGCGAAGGGGAAAGACAAGCACACGCAGACGATCACGGGCGTGCGTCGGGTCGTGTTGCCGCGGAACGTGGACATGAACCTGTGGATGCAGCCTGGCTCCGGGTTCCTGGAGTCTCCGAAGCCAAAAGCCGCGACGGCGCCGGCCACGCAGTCGGCCGCCGGCAAGCCGCCCGAGCCGACCAACGTGCAGATCCGAACGCTGGGCCCGTTTACCTACGACATTCGCGGCGATGCGGATCGTGCCCGGTTCGACCGACTGCCGCCCGGCGCCGGCAACCTGCCCGACTTTGTTCGCGTCGTCCGCCCGCAGATGCGGGGACCGGGGGCGGTCGTCTGCGATCAGCTGGAATGCGATCATCTGGAAATCCAGTTTGCCCGGAAGTCCGCCACCTCCAAAGACACTGCGAAGACACAAGGCAAAGCTGCACCCAAAGCGTCCAGCCCGGAGCAAGGGACGAGCGTCGAGTGGGTGCACGCCTGGGGCGTCGGCCAATCCGTCGTATTGACCTCGGACGACGAGCGGCTCGAAGCCCGCGGCAACGATCTGTTCCATGACGCCCGCACCAAGAAAACAACGCTGACCGGCGTCCCGGAAATGGTCGCCGCCAAGGACACGCACGAAATCCACGCCCCGGAACTCGTCATTTTCGGCGCGGACTCCGCGGAGGGCCAACAGGCGCAGGCGAGAGGTCCCGGCTATCTTCGCCTCAACGACAAGGACCGCCGCGGCCTCGCCCGCTGGAAGCAACTGCTCGTCTATCGCAAGGAAGACCTGTTGGAGCGGATTACCCTCACCGGCGAGGCCAGTTTTGACGAGCAACCACCGGCCGACCAGCCACAAAGCGCGGCCGTGCAATCCATCCGCGGCGACCAGATCAAACTCGCCCTTCTCGCCGACGCCCCGGCGGGCGACGCAAAGACGGCGAGCGCGAAACCGCTGCCCACGGCGGCTCCCGCCGCGGCGCCCGGCGAGTTGCCCCGGCGGAAACCGAAATCGCTCGAAGTGGACGGTCACGTCGTCGCCCGCACCGCCGAGTTGAACGTGACGAACACCGATCACCTCGTCATGCTGTTCACCGACGTCCCGACGGCCGCCGCGGCCGTGGCGCCGCAAGCGAACGCAAACGCCGCCGCTACAGGGACGCCGCCGCAAGCGGCGCAGTCTCCCGGCCCGCCGGCCCCGGCGGGGCAATCTCAGGCGTCCCCGCCCAAAAAACCGATCGATGTGCAGGCCGGCAAGGTGCAATTGCTGGTCCAGCGCCGGGCCGAGGTCAACCAGCTCGACTCCGTCTTGTGCGAAGGCCGCGTGCGTGTCCATCAAGACCCGGCGACGCCGCAGGACAAGCCGATCGACATCAGCGGCCGCACGCTCAGCCTCAAACACACCCGCGACGGCAACATCCTCGACGTCCTCGGAACACTGCAGGACGAAGCACGGGTGAACTTTCCTGAATTGTCTCTCTTCGGCCCGCGGGTACATATCGACCAGATCGACAACGTCGCCGACGTCGAAGGCATCGGCGGCATGACGCTCGACAGCCAGACCGACTTCGAGGGCAAGAAGCTCGAAAAGCCCGCCCCGGTCCTCATTACCTGGAAGCAGTCGATGCACTTCGACGGCCTGCTCGCCAGCTTCTACGGCAACGTCGAGGCGACGCAGAACACGACCAGCCTGCTCTGTCACATGATGCGGGTCCGGCTGACCCGGCCGATCGCACTCGCGCAAGTGTCGGCCGACCGCAAGCCCGGCAACGCGCCCCCGGCGGTCGAGACCGTCGTCTGCGGCAAGGATAGCGCGCCGACCGCCCCCGACGTGACAATCACGCAGAGCGAGAGCGACGTCCGCGGCCTCGTGAAGTATCAGCGCATCGAGTCGACCGAAGTCGACATTAACAAGGAAGAGGGGAAGCTGCACGCTCCCGGCCGCGGCCAGGTGTGGCTATTGCAACTCGGCCCGAAGGGGCAGCCCGGTCAGTTGCCCGGCGTACCAGCGGCGACCGCCGCGAAGCCCGCGCCGAACGCGCCGGTGGAGGAAGAACACAAGCTGACCTGGGTCCGCTTCACGGGCTCGATGAGCGCCGACAGTCCGAAGCGGACGGTGAAGTTCTGGTCGTCCAAGGGCGACTACGTGGATGTCCTGCACATGCCGCTCGACAACCCGGGATTGAACCTGAAAATGGATTACGTGATGACGCATTTGCCTCAGGGGGCGATGCACGTGCGGTGTCAACTGCTTACCGTCTTCACCTCGAAGACCCCCGACGGCAAGCAGTTCCAGATGATGGAGGCGACCGGCAGGGCGTTCGTGAACTGGCAGAAGGAGTTTTACGGTTGGGCCGAGACGATCAAATTCGACGAGAGCAAACAGCAGGTGATTCTGGAAGGCACCGACGACAATCCGGCCACCGTGCAAAAGTTCCAGGTGCGCGGCGGGACGCCCGGAGTCTCGGTGGCCACGAAATTCATCTACAACCGCCTGGACGGCTCGTGGAATCAAACTAAGACGCGCATTCTCGAAGCCCCGCTCCCGAAAGCAAGCGGGCCGGAGAAACCGTTGGTCCCTCCGGCCCGACGTTGACTCCCGTCGTGTCCTAGCGCGTCTTCGGCTCCTTCGCGTCCTTCCCGTCCTTACCCGATTGGCGAACCATGATGGCGACGATCAGCCGCTCTTGGTTGGTCCGCGTCGTGTATCGCGTAATGATCGGGAAGAACTTCTCGTAGCAAGTCGAATAGGTGATCTCGCCGACGAAGGGGAGCTTGACCGCGAGGCGAATGCGTTGGTTGGTATCGTCCTTTTGCAGCACGGTAATGTCGGCGGAGGCGTCGTCCACCAGCTTGAAGTTTTCCTTCTGGCCGACGGCGACCGGCTTGCTGACCGTCTCGCCGAGCTTGTATCCGGTGAGAGCCTGGTCGTGCTGTTTGCGAACTTCGCGGGCCAGGTTCTTCAACCGGGGATCGATATTGGTGTGCTTGTCGCTGGCTGTAATGGCGACGATCGTGACGCGGATCGCGTCGTTCGCCGCGGGCGGGTCGGCCCAGACCCAGACCGCCGGGATCACGACGGCCACAAGGGCGAGCAGGCTGCCGCGGGCTGCGAGTTGCGCACTCATCGGTACGAGCTTTCTAACCAATCACCGGCCGGCCATCGGCACGCACAGCATCGGTACGTTCGGGCCGCCGGCCATCGGGGCCGGCATCATGCCGTCGGTATCTTTCGCGACTTTCTCCAACTGAATTTCGCCGGCGGAGGCGAGCACAAGCTGTCCCGTCAACGGCGGCAGGCCGACGACGAGCAATTCCGTGTCGGCGTCCTGGATGCTCTGAATGTCTATGTCATTCGCATCGGCCATGACCAAAGCCGTCTCGTCGACGTTAGGCGAACTTATGACCGGCGCCTGTTCGCCCGGGCGGAACAGCCCAATCGCGAACAGGGCGGCTGCGGCGGTGGCGAGAATCGCTGCCCCGTATCGGAACCCCGGGCTGCGAAGAGTCGGTTCCGGCGTCGCGGGCCGATTTCTTAACGCCGTGTGAACACGGTTGAATAACCGCGACCACCTCCGCTCCCCGGGCGATGCCGGGGCGATCGACTGCCAGAGTTCGCTATTGGTGCGCGAGAGCGTGCGCTGGTTCTCGAGTTCGACTCGGGCGTCAGGGTGGTCGGCGAGCCAGGCTTCGACGCGAGCGCGACCGGCCGCGTCCAGCTCACCGTCGGCGTAGGCGGCCAGCAGCTCCGAGAAGGGTCGGTCGCGGTAACGGTCGCTAAACCAGGTCATGTCACTCGGTGCGCCAGGGCGGCGCGCAACTTCTGTCTGGCGTAAAAGAGCCGGCTCATCACCGTACCGATGGAGATGCCCATCGCCTCGGCGACTTCACGGTAGCTCAAATCGGCGTCCACGTGCAAGACAAACGTCTGCCGTTGCGACTCCGGCAGCCGGGCCAGGGCTGCGTCCAAGGCGCGGCGGAGGTCGTCGCGCTCCAGGCCGAGGGTCGGGTCATCCCAGACGAGCGGCCCGCCCTCGCCGTCGGCCGGGTCCGCGGCCGAGACGTTCTCGCGTCGCCCGCGCTGCCGGCCCAAATCCAGGGCCGCGTTGCTGACGACTCGCAACAGCCATGTCTTGAACGAACTGCGTCCTTCGAAGCGTTTCAGGTTCGTCAGCGCCTTGACGAACCCCTCCTGGACGGCGTCGAGTGCGTCGGCCTCGTTGCCGAGCAGGCGGTAGGCCACGCGGTATGCGGGTCCCCGGTGGCGGCGGAATAACTCGTTGAGCGCCAAGCGGTCGCCGGAGGCGTGGCGCGCCAATAACTGCTCGTCGGGCGGAGCAACGGTCGGTAGACTCGGCGCCGTGACAACGGCCATGATGTCGCGTACACTCCTAGTTGCAGACGGCTAGACCAGCCCCGTTATTCGCCAACATCTTACGCATTTGCCGCGTCAAAAGCGAGCGGCGGTGGCATTTTCCGTCGTCGGAACCCGGCGGTCGCCGTACAGTATCTCAGGACTCTCGGGGAGCAGCGAATTGCGCGCCGCGGACGGGGTTTCTCGCTCAGGGCAGACGGCCCGGACCCGTCCCGATACGTTATAGCTGGATTCGCGGCCGAATCGGCCGTCAGTGTCACGAACGAGGAGTTGCCGCTTATGGGACGTTCGCGCCGTACCTTGGACCGCAAGGCGCTGCGGGCCGACAACGAGGCCGCCGAGCGCCGCAAGTCGGAGGACGAAGTCGACGAGACCGAAGAGGAAGAAGAATCCGACGAGGACGAAGACGAAGAAGAAGGTGAATCGTCCGAGGCCGAAGAGGAGGGCGGTGAAGGCGACGAGGACGAAGAAGAAGAAAAGCCGAAACCTAAGCCGAAGCCGAAGAAGCCGAAAGCGCCGGCCAAGCCGCGGGCGACCAAGTCACGGTCCCGCGCGGCCAAGGTGACGCGGATGAAGGTCGTTTGGGGCGTCTTCAGCAATTCTCACCAGATGGTCGACGAGTTCGAGTATCCCAACAAGAAAGACGCCGAAGAACTCGCCGCCAAACTGACCACCGACAAGAAGTCGGGGCACCCGTTCTTCCTGCAACCGGTTAAGAAGCCGATCGAGAAGGAAAAAGAGAAATAACGCGAGCGGGGT
>DATJGQ010000984.1:0-4626 GCA_035494815.1 Gemmataceae bacterium | reverse complement strand
TTCGACGCCAAGGTCAAGCAGGCGGGCGATGGCCGCCAGGCCGGAGTTTGTGTGAACGGTGGAGATGACCACGTGGCCGGTCAGCGCCGCCTGCACGGCGATCCGGGCGGTCTCCGGGTCGCGGATTTCGCCGACCATGATCACGTCGGGGGCCTGTCGCAGCACCGATCGCAGCAACTCCGCGAAGCCGACGCCGAGCTTCGGGTTCACGGGCGACTGGCGAATGCCGCCGACCGCGAACTCGACCGGGTCCTCGATCGTGTTGATCTTCCGTTCGCCGTTGTTGATATGGTTGAGGCAGGCGTAGAGCGTCGTCGTCTTGCCCGAACCGGTCGGCCCGCTGACGAGGATCAGTCCGCTCGGGCTGGCGAGCATGCTCAAGAGCAGTTGATGGTCGCGGCGGTGCAGGCCGAGTTGTTCGAGGTTCATGAGCCGCGTCGTACGATCGAGCAGTCGCAGCGTGACGTCCTCGCCGTAGAGCGTGGGCAGCACGCTCACCCGGAGGTCGAGCGTGTCCCCGGACGGGCGGGTGTGAATCCAGCGGCCGTCCTGCGGCCGGCGGCGCTCGGCGATGTCCAGTTCCGCCAGGGCCTTGATGTGCGACAGGCACCGGCGGCCTTGCTCGGCGGACATGTGCGTGATCGGCCGCAGCACGCCGAGGTGCCGGGCCTGGACCATGACGTGGCCGTCATGGCTCGCGAAAAACAGGTCACTGACGCCTAAGACCGCGGCGTGCTCCACCAGGTCGGCGACCGCGTCCTCGGCAGGTAGGTCGGATACATTGAGCTGCATGGTATTCGCCGGTGGATTCATGCCGGAGCCTCTTCTGCGACCCGACGGGCGTCCGCTTCATCGGTCGCGATGTTCAGTACCTGGGGCATCCGCAGGAGTTTGAAGACTTGCATCACGGTCGGCGGCGCGGAATGGAGGACGAGTCGCCCGCCCGCGTGTTGGAACTTGCGGTGTTGGCCGAGGAGGAAACTGATGCCACTCGAATCGATGTAGGACGTGTTGCCGAGGTCCAGAAGCGTCCGCCGCTTGAAGATGATCGGGCCGAGCAACTCCTCGACGGGGTCCTTTCCGGGGATCAGGTCGTGCTGCGTGACGTCGCCCTGGCAACGGATACAGGTCAGATCGTCGGCGTGAGAGACCAGCGCGAACTGCATGGACGCGTCTCCGCGGAATCGGTTGTATCGGCCGGGTGCGAGTCAATCGTAGCCCCTTACAATAACCGGTACGTGGGCAAATGCCAGCGAGCGGAGCGATTTTTCACAAACAGGTTTCCGAGCGAGTCGATCGATGTCGGAGTTGGCATACGAGTTCGATGTGGTGGTGGTCGGCGCCGGCCATGCGGGGGTGGAGGCCGCGATGGCAGCCGCCCGCATGGGCCAGCGCACCGCGCTATTGACGATGAACGCCGACGCCGTCGCGCAGATGAGTTGCAACCCCGCGATCGGCGGCGTCGCGAAAGGCCAGGTCGTTCGCGAAATCGACGCGCTCGGTGGCCTCATGGGCCGCGTGACGGACGCCGCCGCGATCCAATTCCGACTGCTCAACCGCACCAAGGGCCCGGCGATGCACTCACCCCGGGCGCAGTGTGACAAAAAGCTCTACCAGTTCACCGCCAAGCATCTGGTCGAACAACAGGCGAATCTGACGCTGCGACAGGAGTTGGTCGAGCAACTCCTGCTAGAGGAGCGTCCGCGGCGGGCGGTCGGCGTCGTCGCCCGCGGTGGGACGGTTTATCGGGCGCGGGCGGTGATCCTCACCACCGGCACCTTTCTGCAGGCGATCATGCATACCGGCGAGGCGAAGAGCCGCGGCGGCCGCGCCGGCGATTCGTCTAGCGAGGAGATGAGCGGCAGCCTCCGCGACGCCGGCTTTGAGCTCGCGCGATTCAAAACCGGTACGCCGTGCCGCCTGAACGGTCGGACGATCGATTTCGCGCGGCTCGAGGTGCAACGAGGCGATGCGGAGCCGGTGCCGTTCTCGTTCGCGACCGACCGCATCGGACAGCCGCAACTCGACTGCCACATCACCTACACAACCCCGGAGGTGCACGACCTGATCCGCGCCAACCTCGATCGGGCGCCGATGTACTCCGGTCAGATCCAAAGCCGGGGCCCGCGGTATTGTCCCTCAATCGAAGACAAGGTCGTCCGTTTCGCCGAGAAGGAACGGCACCAGATCTTTCTCGAACCCGAAGGCCGCAACACGCTCGAATATTACTGCAACGGCATTAGCACCAGCCTGCCGAAGGACGTGCAGCAGGCGATGCTGCGGCTGATCCCCGGGTTGGAGAATGCGGAGGTCATGCGTTGGGGGTACGCCGTCGAGTACGACTATGCTCCCCCGACGCAGCTTCACGCGACGCTCGAAACCAAGCCGGTCGAGGGCCTGTACTTCGCCGGCCAGATCAACGGCACGACCGGCTACGAGGAGGCCGCCGCCCAAGGACTGCTGGCCGGCGTCAACGCGGCGCTCAAGCTGACCGGCGAGCCGCCGCTCGTGCTCGACCGTTCGCAGGCGTATATCGGCGTCCTTATCGACGACCTGGTCACGAAGGGCGTCGATGAACCGTACCGCATGTTCACGTCGCGGGCGGAGTATCGACTTCTTCTCCGCCACGACAACGCCGATCGCCGACTTTCGCCGATCGGTCGGCGCGTCGGTCTTGTGGATGACGAATCCTGGAAACGCCTTCAGACTAAAGAGCGGGGCATCGTCGAGCTCATCGGCTACCTTCGCTCGCGCCGCCACCAGGGCGACACGCTCGAGCATTGGCTCCGCCGGCCGGAGGTCGACTGGGCTGCGCTATGCGAAATCGATCCCGCGCTGGCAGCCTGGGCTGACCGAGACAGAATGGTAGGTCAGGCTGTGCCTGACGCGGGCACTGCCGTCAGGCACAGCCTGACCCACGCAGATCGGGCCAAGGTCGTCGAGCAGGTCGTCATCGAAACGAAATACGCAGGTTTTGTCGAACGTCAGGCGGAACAGATTGCCCGGTTTCAAAAGATGGAGTCGCGACTCATCCCCGGCCATTTCGACTACCGCGCCGTGCCGCAACTCCGGATGGAAGCGAAGGAGAAACTCTCCGCCATCCGTCCGGCCAATCTCGGGCAGGCGAGTCGCATCAGCGGCATCACGCCGGCCGATCTGGCAGTGCTGTTGTTTTATCTGGGCTGATCGGTTATGGGGGTTCTCGTGAGAGTGGGGACCGCCGGTGATGTCGCCGGCATAACCTCCCCAAGACGCCCGTTTTGCTCTCGCGTGTGGCTCAGAATCCTCGAAGGCGGAATCTAGGCAAGCCGATAAGGGAAGCAGACTGATGAGTTTGACGAGTCTTTGTCGGTGGAGCGACGTGAGAGGAATGAGTTGAGATCGGGATTGACGCAGGTTCGAGTCTTTGCACAGACGCGCGAAGAGGCGCGGAGGAAACCGGCTGAAAACAACCACTTAGCACGACGGCCGCACATCAAGTCGTGTTGACATGTTGCAGAGGCTGGTTAATATCAAAAGGAGAGGTGACCTAGAGGAAGCCCATCCTTCTTCTTGAGCCAGCATCTTTCCGAGAGTGAGGTTTCCGACCTTGCGGGCCGCGCGTGTGGCCTGCGACGGCCCAACCGTCAGGACGTTGGGGAACCTCGACCCACGGTATCATCACGACCGACCGCACGGAGCGAGTTGAGGCGAGTTCATGGATGATC
Source organism: Gemmataceae bacterium (assembly GCA_035494815.1). Lineage (GTDB taxonomy): Bacteria > Planctomycetota > Planctomycetia > Gemmatales > Gemmataceae > DATJGQ01. The sequence continues at coordinate 919 of DATJGQ010000984.1, read as the reverse complement.
CCGGTCCGAGGCGTCCTTATTATCGTCGAGGCGCCACGCCGGACCTGTCTCGTGCGAACTGGGTGCCGGCCCTTCTGGCCAGGGACCAGTTCAAGGGGTGGACGTACGCATGAAGACCGTGTTCACGACCGGCGAGGCCGCCAAGGTCTGTAAAGTCAGCCAACAAACCATCATCCGTTGCTTCGACAACGGACAGCTCAAGGGCTTCCGCGTGCCCGGCTCGCGGTTCCGCCGCATTCCCCGGGAAGCCCTGTACAAGTTCATGAAGGACAACGGCATCCCGACCGAGGCCCTGGAAAGCGGCAAACGGAAGGTCCTGCTCGTCGACGACGACGCCGAGCTGGTCGAACTCATCCTCAAGGTCCTTGAGGAAGACGGCCGGTTCGAAGTCCGCGTCGCGGGCAACGGCTTCGACGCCGGCATGATGGTCAAGGAGTACCGGCCGGACCTGATCGTCCTGGACGTGATGCTCCCCGACATCAACGGCAAGGAAGTCTGCCACCGCGTTCGGGCCGACTCGACTCTCGAGGACGTGCGCATCCTGTGCATCTCGGGCATGATCGAGGAGGACAAGATCCAGGAGCTGCGGCTCTCCGGGGCCGACGACTTCCTGCACAAGCCGTTCGACATCGAGGAATTGATCGACCGGATGTGTGCCCAGCTCGACCTGGAGCCGGCCGAGGCGTCGGCCTAGGGCGATCGCGATGGGACTCGTGGGGCCGGTGGGACCCAGGAGTCCCATCGGCCCCAGGCGTCCCATTTCCCGGAGTACCGCAGCCGTGGCCGCGACCGGACCGGGCGACCGAGCGATTGTGCTGCCCGGGCTCCTGCCGGACGGGACCTCGTTCATTGCCCTGGCCGGCCGCGACACGCCACTTTGTTGGTCCTCCGTTCGGGCCGATCCGGGCCTCCTCCTCTT
>DATJGQ010000983.1:0-6515 GCA_035494815.1 Gemmataceae bacterium | reverse complement strand
CTCGCCGGGCGGCGAAACGACTGAACTCACTCTTCCGTCTTCTGTTCCGCCGGGGCCGGGGTTGGCGCCTCCCCGAAGACCTGTGCGGCTGTGAGCGGATGTTCAGCCGGCTCCGGCGACGGCGTTTCCGGTCCGAACAGGCTCTCGACCGTCGGTTTTGCCTCGGCCGGGGCCGCTTCCGGGGCCGCCCCGCCGAAGAAGACCTTCTGTTTCTCCAGTTCCCGGGCCCGCTGGGCTTCGGCTTCCGCCTGCCGCGCTTGTTCCTCTGCTTCTTCGGCCCACTCCTCGGCGCACCCGATCATCTCCTCGGCCGTGTCCTCTTCCACGCCGATCATCTCGGCCAGTTGCGGCGGGTCGAGGAACGTCAGGTCCGTGTACGACATGAACCCTTCGACGATCAACCCTTCGACCGCCTCGTCGGTGATGCCCGGCAGCTGGCGGAACCAATTCTCCGCCCGGTCGATCGAATCGTTGTATTCGTCGTGGGTCATGATCTCGATGTCCCAGCCGACGAGCTTGCTCGCCAGCCGGACGTTTTGCCCGCGACGGCCTATCGCCAGCGACAGCTGGTCCTCCTGCACGAGCACAATCGCCCGCCCCAGGCGGCTGTACAGGAACACCTCCTCGATGGCTGCCGGCTGCAGCGCGTTAGGGATCATGACCTGCAGCGAGTCGTTCCAGCGGACGATGTCGATCCGCTCGCCTCCGAGTTCGTCGATGATGTTCTTGATGCGGCTGCCGCGGACGCCGACGCACGCGCCGACGCAATCGACTTTCATGTCGATCGAGCTCACGGCAATCTTCGTCCGATAGCCGGCCTCGCGGGCGATCGCCTTGATCTCGATCGTGTGGTCGGCGATCTCCGGAATTTCGTTCTCAAAGAGGCAGCGGACGAAATCTGGATGGCATCGGCTGAGGACGACTTTCACACGCTGCCCGGTCTTGCGGACTTCCATGACGACCGCTTTGACCGTCTCGCCGACGTGGTGCGTCTCGCCGGGGATCTGTTCGCTGCGCGGCAGGATCGCCTCGGAGCGGTCGACGCTGACGATCGCGGTGCCGGCGTCGAGTCGCTGGATGACGCCGCGGACCAGTTCGCCCTTCTGGCGGTCGTATCGGTCGAAGACGCTGTTGCACTCGGCCTCGCGGATCTTTTGGATCATCACCTGCTTCGCCGACTGGGCGGCGATGCGGCCGAGCGTCTCCGGGTCGATCGGCTCGCCGCCGCGGGTGGCGGTGATGGCGCCGTTCATCCGGTCGATCTGGACGATGACCTCCGGCCCCGCCTCTTCCTCGTCGTCGCCCCCGCCGTGGGCGCGCTCGGCGGCGAGTTGCAACGCGGACTCGATCCCCTCGAAGATGATCTCCTTGGGAATGTTCTTGTCGCGGTGCATGGCGTCCACGATCCGCAGCAGTTCCGGGCCGTTCATGGTCGTCTCCTTCTCCCCCCGCCGGGGGTCCGTCTGTAGGTCAGGCTGTGCCTGACGATTACCTTTCCACGCGGACGTCAGGCGGAGCCTGACCTACTTGATCCGCTCGCCGGTCGTGGCGTCGAACAGGTGCACATGTTCCTGTCGCACGGCCAGATCCAGCGCGCCCTCGGCCGGCGGTTCGGGCCGCGGCCACCAGGCCCGCCAGGCGAGTCCCGGCCGCACCAGGGCCAAAAGACAAACAAGCCCGCGGGGGTCGCCGCGGGCCACGGTCCAGGCGCCCAAGGGGCAGGTGCCGTCACCGGCGCCCCCGGCACCTGCCAGGATGTGTTCGGGGCGAACCCCGAACGTCACGGTTCGACCCGCGATCGATCCCGCCAACCTTTCGGGAAGCGAAACCGTCCAGCCGTCGGCGGTTTGCACCACCGGCCGGCCGGCCGAAACCGTCACGACCCCGTCGGCCACGTTCATCGCCGGCTCGCCCAGGGCGAGAGCGGCGGCACGCGACCGCGGCTGGTCGTACACCGCTTGTGGCGGGCCGACCTGCACGACGGCGCCGTCCGCGAGGACGGCGACGCGCGGCCCGAGGGCCAGCGCCTCCGCCGGGTCGTGGGTGACTTCGATTATTGTCGCCCCCGCTCGCCCGCGCAGCAAGTGCAACTGCCCGCGGATTTGGCTTTTGAGGGTCGATTCCAGATGCGCGAGCGGCTCATCCAGCAGCCAGACGCCGGCCCGATCCACCCACGCCCGGCCGAGGGCGACCCGTTGCTGCTCCCCCCCGGACAAATCGTACGGCGGACGGTCAAGCAGGTGGGTTATGCCGAGGATGCGGGCCGCTTCCTCAACGCGGGCATCGAGGTCCGGATGTTTAGTGCGAAAAGGCCACCACCGCGATTCGCGAAACTCGACGCTCGCCGAGAAGTTTCGCCGTACCGAGCGATGCGGAAACAGCGCCGGCCGCTGGGCGACGAGCGCGACGTGCCGCGTATGCGGCGGGTCGCGGGTGACATCGCGGCCGTCGAATAGGACACTGCCCGCATCCGGCGTTTCCAGCCCCGCGATGAGCCGCAGCACGGTCGTCTTGCCGGCCCCCGACGGGCCGACGATGACGAGGTGCTCGCCGCTCGCGACGTCGAGCGAGACCGAGCGCACGCCGGCGCGGGTGGTCGGATAGAGTTTCGTCACCGAGCGGAGACTGACGGCCGGCATGGAGGGGATTGTAGGGCATCCAACCCGTGTCGGGATTCTGCCGCCGCGGGTCGGGGGCGCGACTGGCGGGAGCACACGGCACGTTCCGGCAACTTGTGGTCGCATCCGGACGCAGGGGTGGTGTAGGCGAGGATATGGACGAAGCCGTCGCAGAACGCGAAGTAGGCGGCGCCCGGGTGCGGGCTCCCGCAGCGGAACTGGTCACATTGGCTAGTCAAGCGCCATTCTGCAAGTGGTGCACCACAATCCCGTCGTCCGCCGGGCAGCCGAACGAACTCAGTTAGGCGATGCCCTGAAGGGGCAGCAGGGTGACGGTGATCCGCAGATAGTACAGGCGGGTGAACCCCTCGAAGCTCGAGTCCGTGCCGACCAGGAGCCATAGGTTACCGCTCGCATCGGACTTCGCAGGGAAGGCGTGGGTCCCGATACGCTTCACGGCCACGTACGGGACGTCTGGGCCGGGCGGCAGGCCGTTGGAGATGTCGCCGAGGATCGAGGCGTAGCTGCCAAGCCGGGACTTGTCCACACTCATCCTCAGGTAATGGTGGCGTCCGTCGACTCCCTCATCAACCTCCACGGCCCGCGGCTCCTCGGCCCCGGCTCCGGCTTTAAGCACCACTCCCTCACCGGGTGGTCCGCCGACGCCTGCCGCGTCGCTCGGAGCGTTGGAGCCGAATTGGACGTCGAACCGCACTCGGTACGCCTGAACTGGCCGCACGCCATCGGCCGGCCCCAGCTGCCGCCTGAGGAACATGAACAGGTCATCGGAGACGTTGGCCCCCTGGAGCATATACCCGGTGCCTTCGCCCAGCTCCGCCGGTAGCGGCAGCAGCCCCGACTCCGACTGATACTGGCTGGCCGTCGTGGCGTCCACGTCGGCGAAACCGTGCTCCCACCCCTGTGCGCCTTCGCGGAAGTCGAACGACCTTGTCACGGCTTCACCCGGGACGACGGGCGCCAGCCCTGCGACGGCCAGACCGCCGCGGAACGCTGCGTCGCCGGTCAGCCACTGGCGGACCACGCCTCCCGTCTGCCCGTCGAAAGACCTTGACGTACGGCCCGCCGCCCGGACCGGGCGCGGTGAGAATCTCGGCGTACGCATCGCCGGTCAGTTCGGCGGCCGCCACTCGCACCCCGCCCCGAAAGGCCGGGTCGTAGGCACTGAACTGCCGCACGGTGAGAACGGGCAGGTCGGAGAATAGACCGTAGGAAACGGTCGCCCCGTCGAAGACTTTCACGTGCGGTCCGCCGCCGGCGCCGGCGCCGGTGACGATATCAGCTTGGCCGTCGCCGGTGAGTTCCCCGACGGCCACCGACATTCCGCCACGGAACCCCGCGTCGTACGCCAGCCACTCGCGCGCCAGCCGGCCGCTGACGCGGTTGAAGTCTCGGACGAGCGGCCCGCCCCCTGGGCCGGGGGCAGTGACGACGTCCGCACGGCCGTTAGAGCCGCTCACAAACCCGGCGGCGACGCTGACGCCGCCGCGGAACGAGTCCTCGTAGGCGAAAAAGCTGTAGACCGCTTGCCCAGTGGCCGTGTCGAACACCTTCACGTGCGGCCCGCCCCCGGGTCCGGCCCCGGTGACGACGTCCGCATACCCGTCCCCGGTCACGTCCGCCACGGCGATATTCACCCCACCGCGGAATGCCGGGTCGTAGGCCATCCACTCAGCCACCGGCCGCGCGACGCCAGTGAGCAGCGCCGCCCCGTCGAAGACCTTGACGTGCGGCCCGCCGCCGGGCCCTGGGGCGGTGACGACGTCGTCCACCCCGTCACCCGTGACATCTCCCGCCGCCACCCACACGCCGCCGCGGAACGCCGGGTCGTAGGCCATGAACTGCGCGACGACCCCGCCGGCCGCGTCGAACACCCGCACCAGCGGCGGCCCGCCGGCCCCGGCGGCGGCGGCGAGCACTGCGGCCGGAACGGAGCGGCCTTCCAAGGTTTCCAGGGCCGGGCGCCAGCAGGGCCGGGCCGACGACCGCTCGCCGCCAATCGCGGTCGTCAGCCGCCGCAGGACCTGACGCCAGCCTGATCGTAGGGACTGAGGCAAGGGAGAATGGCCCAGGACAGCCAGAGCCATTCTCCCACCTGGACCGAAGTCGACACAAGAGAGCGGACCCATGGGATGTTCGAGGGGCGAATCTGCGACGCTCACCCCGTCACTCCCTAGAACCGCCGCCGCTTGCCGCCGACGAAGATCCCCACCCCTGAATAAGGGGTGTTCTCCGATAGCTGCGCCAACGTCGTGCCGTCAAAGGCCCGCTCCAGCGGGGTCGACAATAACCCCTGGGCCGCTAGGATGTCGTCCTTCCCATCGCCGTTGACGTCCGCGCTCGCGACGCGCACCCCGCCCGTGTAGGAGACGTCGAACGCGTTAAAGTTGCGGCGAAGTACGCCACTCTCCGCGTCCCACTCCGGCATATCGGCCACAGCCAACGCGGCAGACCAAGGGTTTGCGCGAAGCGATAGATTGAGCGCGCACGCTGGACGGTACACGAGCTCTTCCCCCCGAATATCGCCCTCTCGGTTCCGAGTTCAAGTCGCTCGCCGCGAGTGTGTGAACCCAATGCCCGGTGTCGGGAAAAGTCGCATCAGCACCTCAACTTATGATTTCATGCTTGGCGCGAATTGCGGGATTCCGCTAATTCTGAGCGCATCGGAAGTTCGGTCAGGGGCGGTCCGGGAGAACTCGTTTTGAGGTGTGGCAAGAACGCCCCTGTCTGACCGGACTAACAGACCAAGGCAGACGCCGTCCTTTTCATGCGCCGTCAGTTACTCAAGTGACTTCCCAAAGAGGCATACATCGGCGTGGCGCGCGCCAACCGTGGGAGACCCGCTGCGTAGCTTGGAAACGATGACCTCTTCCACCCGGTCGTTTTCGGTGCCTGATGGAATTGGAACTAATGAACCTTGGAACTAATGAAACAATTGGCCTAGCTGATTCTGTGTCCCGCCGCCGCCGGATGATGCAGACGGTTCGGAGAATGGAACGGCGGCGGACGATTCGGACTCGACGGACGATCGGCTGAGTGAGGCGCCCAAGATGGTGACGACGCCGCTCCCGCAGTATCCCGTGCCAGCCGGTCAGAACCGCGGGCGACCGCTCGCGCAAATCCGGCAGCGCGGCGCAAGCGCGCAGGAGCGTCTGTTGGACGACATCGGCCGGGTCGAGCTTGCCGCGTAGCCGCGAGTCCAGGTGAACGCGGGCGAGTTCCAGGTACCGACGGAACGGCTCCAGGGCCTCGGCGGCGGTCGGCGGCATGGTCCTAAAGAGATAGACGACGTCCGCGGGCGGACGAACCTGGCGGACCGGAGAGTTTCCGGCTTGAGTCTACGACAGGCGGCGGGATTTCACTAGGCAACGGAAAGAAGTGAGCGGTCAAGGTACCGCAATCACTCTGCCCGCCGAGATTTGCCCGGCGTAACTGCGGCCGAATTCGCCATGTGGCGTCCCGCCGTGGGTGTGAACGTAAGACAGGAATGCGGCGGTGACCAGTGCTTCGACAATCACGAGGGACAGCAACACCCGCCGGCCACGGGTGGTGACGGCGTCGGTCGCGACCTCGCCAAGCGCTAGCCGCGCAGCCCACAGCGCCGGAAACGGAAACGCGACGAGCAGGTAGTGCCGGTAGAACGGCAGCCGCGAGAAAGTCAGTAACAGCCCGTAACCCCAAAGGGTGCCGGCCAGGGCGAGCGACGTGGAATCGCTGCCGCCGAGCCAATACTTCCAATCGCGCCGGGCCGGCCACCACCGCCGGACGCCTACGATCAAAAGGCCCATGCCGATGAGCGCGACGACGCCGTGCAACACCGCCACGACGTACGTCGGCCGTCCGGCGATCGTCGGTCCGCGCAGGAAATCTGAGAAGTCG
>DATJGQ010000982.1:0-9611 GCA_035494815.1 Gemmataceae bacterium | reverse complement strand
AACGGCGTGCGGGCGTTTTTCGGCCGGCTGCGAGCGACCGGTCGCGACCTGCGCGCGCTCGGCGACATCAGGCTCGCCGTCATCGGCCCCGGCACGGCCGAGGCATTGCGCGAATTTCACCTCGACGCCGATCTCGTGCCGTCGGAATTTCGGTCGGAGTCGCTCGCGGCGGCGCTGGCCGAACGGGCCGCGGGAAAAAGAATCCTGCTGGCTCGCGCCGACCGCGGCCGCGAGGTGCTGCGCGACGAGCTGTCGCGCGTCGCCACGGTCGATCAGGTCGCGGTCTATCGTCAGTGCGACGCCGTCTCGACTGCCGACGCCGCGCTCGACGCGTTGCGGCGCGGGGAGGTCGACTATGTGCTCCTGACCAGTTCGAACATCGCCCGCGCGTTTCTCGCCGGACTCGACGAGGTCTGCCGCGGCCGCATCCGCGACGGGCACACGCGCATCGTGACGATTAGTCCCGTGACCACGACAGCCGTCAGGGGACTTGATTATCCCGTTGCTGCGGAGGCAGAAATCTTCACGACCGAGGGATTGGTACGGGCTTTGGTTGAAAACGTGAAAAGCGGCCGAAATGACTCAAAGTAGGTCGCGGAGGGCGTTCCAGGATAGGTAAGTCAGGATCAAGCCGGCGATAATGCCGACGATGTCGATCATCATGAACGTGGGGCCGCCGCCGAACGGGATGCCGGCGGCGAGGTCGAGGATAAAGAGCAGGAGGAGCAAACCGGCGACGACGAGCGAGACAATGCAGAGGTTTTTTTCCATCGCCGCCCCTCGGACCGCGAGCATGGCACGTTCCCGCCCCGACCGTCGCTGCGAAGCGCGGTGTGTGTCTTCCCCGCCTGTCGCCGCAAAATAATGATCCGTTATAGCGTTTCATCGCCCTGCCGCAACAGAAAACGATGCCAGAAAACAAGCGATTCGCGACAACCGGCGCCCGTATAGGCGGCATAATTGGACCATCGTCCCGGCCACCCTGGCAGTGACGGTTCTGCCGCGGTATGGTGAAGTCCCATTCACTCCCGAGGTCTCATGCCGGCTACCCCGCTCTCCCAGGTCGCCGTTCATTTGCGGCCCGAAGATAACGTCGCCGTCGTCGCCCGCCCGCTCGCGGCCGGCGCCGAAGTTCGCGTCAACGGCCGTATCGTGACGGTCCACGACCGCGTCGGCCTCGGCCACAAAGTCGCCTTGTGCGACATCCGCGCCGGCGACGCGGTCACGAAGTACGGCCAGATCATCGGTTTCGCCGGCCGCGACATTGCGGCCGGGAGCCACGTTCACGTGCACAACGTCCGGGCCGACGCGTTCGAACGCGATTATGCGTTCGCGCGCGATTGCCCACCGCCGCCGCCGGCCGTGGAGCCGCGCTACTTCGACGGGTACGACCGGGGCCCCGAACGGCCGGAGCACCTCCGATACGGCGCCCGCAACTACGTGGCGATCATCTCGACGGTCAACTGCTCGGCGAGCACCAGCAAGTACATCAGCGAGCGGATTCGCGCGAGCGGACTGTTGAAGGACTTTCCGAACGTCGACGGCGTCGTGCCGATCGTGCACAAGCAGGGGTGCGCGATGCAGTATGACGGGCCCGATCACCGCCAGCTCGATCGCACGCTCGCCGGGTTCGCTCGACACCCGAACGTCGCGGCGTACTTGCTCATCGGCTTGGGCTGCGAAACGGCCCAGGCGGTGCACCTCATCGAGGGCGAGGGCCTCATTCAGCTGGATCGCACGGCACGCCCGCCGACGGTGCTCAGCATCCAGCAATGCGGCGGCATCGGCAAGACGGTCGAGACGGGCGTTCGCACGATCGCCGAGATGTTGCCGCGCGTCAACGACGTCAAGCGCACGCGCTTGCCCGCGAAACACATCGTCCTCGGCACGAACTGCGGCGGGTCCGACGGCAACAGCGGCGTCACGGCCAACCCGGCGCTCGGCGTCGCGTCGGATTTGTTGGTGGCCCAGGGCGGCACGTCGATCCTCGGTGAAACGCCCGAGATTTACGGCGCCGAACACCTGCTGACCCGCCGCGCCGTCAGCCGTGCGGTCGGCGAGAAACTCGTCGAGCGGATCAAGTGGTGGGAGTGGTACACGAGCGTCTTCGGCGCCGAGATCAACAACAACCCCTCACCCGGCAACAAGGACGGGGGGCTGACGACCATCTACGAGAAGTCGCTCGGCGCGATCGCGAAGGGCGGTTCGACCGCACTCGTGGACGTGGTCGGTTATGCCGAGCCGGTACGGGCGAAGGGCCTCGTGGTCATGGACACGCCCGGATACGACCCGGTGAGCATGACCGGCATCGTCGCCGGCGGGGCGAACGTGCTCGTGTTCACGACCGGCCGCGGATCCGTATTCGGCTGCAAGCCGGCCCCGTCGATCAAGATCGCGACCAATACGCCGCTGTATCAGCACATGGAAGAGGACATGGACATCAATGCCGGCGTCATTCTCGACGGGACGCCGGTAGAGGAAGTCGGGCGGCAGATTTTTGAGGAGATTCTGGCGGTCGCGAGCGGGAAGAGGACCAAGAGCGAGACTCACGGCGTGGGCGAGGAGGAGTTCGCGCCGTGGCAGATCGGGCCGACGCTCTGAGAATTGTTCCTTAATTCGCCCGCCGTTTACGGCGTGTCAGTTTTCCCGCCGTAAACGGCGGGCTAATTTCCGATCACCGTGCCGCCCGTCTGCGGTTCTTCTTTCCCGAAGTCCACGACCGCCGTCTCGCCTGCGCGGACGCCGACCGACTTCTCCCGCTCGACCACCTGCTCTCCGTCCCGCCACTTCGCGGTCACATTGTAGTGGTACGTGATGCCGCCCTGCAGCGTCGGCGACAGGAACACGCGCTTCTCGCCCTGCTGCCGCGTGTTGACGCCTTCAAAAAACACCTCGGCACTGCTGACCGGCACGCGCACTTCGATAATCGCCTGGCCGGTCGTCTGAGCGTTCGTCCCGACCTGTCCCGCCGCTAACCCGTCACCGTAGTAGTGGCGTCTGCGCGGCCCGGCGCCACCCGCTCCGGAAGCGCCCAGGCCGATGCCGGCGCCGTTGTAGATGTTGATGTTGCCGTACTGGAAGTTGCCGAGCCGCTGGTCCGCACCGCCGAACGCGCCCGGCACGATGCCATACGTCGGCACCGGTGGACCGTAAAGGCTGAAGCCGTTCGACCACGACGAGCTGTACGCGCCGGGGTAATAGCCGAACGCGCCGTACGGGTAGCCGAAGCCTGGGTAACCGAACCCGACGCCGACTCCGACGCCCACGCCGATCGGCGGTTGGTTAGAGCGGATCTGAGCGCCGCCGATCCCCGGCTGCGCGATGACAATGAGAACGGCGAAAAAGGTGAACGCACGCATGAGGGCGACCTCCGTGCGGGATGTCGGTGGGAAACGCGAGCACTCCCGCAGCAGAAGTGTAACCCGCGCGCACGCGGCCATAGGCCGTGGAACGTCGAATTGCTTCGCCGGCGGGTGTTGAAACCGCGACGACTGCGTTGCCCGCTCCGACCGGCAAAGTCAAGCGGGAGCGAACCCGGTCCGCCACTCGTTTTTGGCGCCCGCAGGTTCGGCCTGGGCGTCGCGAATGACCTGTTCCAGCTCCGCGAGGTAATCGAGGAACCGCCGTCGGCCCGCGGCGGTCAACCGGCAGTGCGTGTGCGGCCGTCGCCCGGAGTGGCCCTTGATCACTTCGACAAGTCCGGCCCGGTGGAGCACGTCGAGGTGTCGGTTGAGGTTACCGTCGGTCAGCGCGCAGAGTTGCTTCAGCTCGTTGAATGACAATCCCGCCGGCCGGGTCGCGAGCGACGTCATGATGCCGAGCCGGGCCTTTTCGTGGAGGACGCGGTCGAGGCCGTCGTAGGCGTATCGGCCGGCCGCGTCAGCGGTGCGTTTGTCAGACATCGGCGACGCGCTCCTCGTTGCGGTGCAGGACCCACGCGGTCGCGAACTGGCCGGCGCCGAACACGCCGCCGACCGCCCAGCCCGCCCGCGTCAACTCGCCCGGCGCCGCCGCGAGCAGCAGCGCCCCGCAGATCAGGTAAAACAGACCGACCCAACCCGTCGCCCGCGGCAGGTACGGCCGCGCCGCGAACACGCCGAGGCCGAACAGAATCTCCCACAGCCCCGGCAACATGTTCACGGCGGTTGCGCTGACTCGCGGCAATAACACCGTCACGAGCAAGCCCGCGACGACGCAAGGCACGAACTGCACGCCGACCCGCCACGTCCGACGACGCGCGAATTCGTCGTCGCGAACGAAATACGCGTGAACGGTTGCGCTCACTCCCGCGGTGCCGCACACGGCAGCGACCATCAACCAGTACCGCACGAACGCGAGCGGCTCGTCGCCAACCAGCAGTGGCTGGATCGCCGCCGCGACAAGGCCGAGCGCTCCCGAAAGCAGCACACACTGCGGGTGAAAGCCGCGGTAAACCTCGGCCTTCGCCAACTGCTCATGGATGTGGGCGATCTGCCCCAAAGCGTGTGAGACGCGCATGAACCCCTCCGCTTCGTGACCCCGCTACTTTGTCGTGCAAAGAATTCGCTGTCAACTGCAAATCGGATGAACAACGGCGCGGTGTGGCGCGATACAATCGGCAGCGTCCCCTCCGCCCGTTTCCTCTCCGCGTAGGAGGCGAGTCATGCGACCCGATCGACGTCGTTTCTTGACCAGTGCGGCCGCCGGCGGCACGTTGCTGGGCCTGTCCGACCTAGGCTTTCTGAGCGGCCTGCCGCCGGTGCGGGCCGACGACGCGAAACCCGATCCGAAGCGCGTGCGTCTGCGTCCCGAGATCGAACCGCTGGTGCAGTTGATCGAGGAGACGCCTCGGGCGCGACTGCTCGAAGAAATCGCCGCGCGTATTCGCAAGGGTCTGACCTACCAGGACGTGCTGACAGGCCTGATGCTGGCCGGCGTGTGCAACGTCGAGCCGCGGCCGAACGTCGGCTTCAAGTTCCATGCGGTGCTCGTCGTCAACTCGGCGCACCTGGCAAGCCTCGCGTCGCCGGACAGCGAGCGGTGGCTGCCGATGTTCTGGGCTCTGGACAACTTCAAGTCGGCGCAAGCGCAGAATGAAAAGGAAAGGAAAGGCTGGCGGATGCCGCCGGTCGCCGAAGACAAGGTGCCGAGCGCCCGCAAGGCGCGGCAAGCGTTCATCGATGCGATGGACCGCTGGGATACCGATGCCGCCGACGTCGCGGTGGCCGGCCTCGCCCGCCACGCCGGCGCTCAGGAAGTGTTCGAGCTGTTCGTGAAGTACGGTGCCCGCGACTTCCGCGACATCGGCCACAAGGCCATCTTCGTCGCCAACTCCTGGCGGACGTTGCAGACCGTCGGCTGGCACCACGCCGAGCCCGTGTTGCGGTCGCTCGCGTACGCGGTCCTCAAGCACGACGGGACAAACCCTTACACGAGTGACCTGGCTCCCGACGCCCCCGGTCGCAAGAATCGCGAATTGGCCGCCAAGCTCCGCCCCGACTGGCTCGACGGCAAGACGACTCAGGCCGCAACGGCCGATCTGCTGGCCGCGCTCCGCGAAGGGTCCGAATCGGACGTGCCGGCGAAGGTGGTCGAGTTTATCAACGGCGGCACGTCGCCGCAAGCGGTGTGGGACGCGCTCTTCCTCGGTGCCGGCGAGTTGCTGCTGCGGCAACCGGGCATCGTCGCCCTGCACGCAGTCACCAGCACGAACGCGCTGCACTACGCGTTCGAGGCGACCTCCAGCGACGAGACCCGCCGTTGGCTCATGCTGCAGAACGCCGCGTTCGTGCCGCTGTTCCGGCAAGCGCTGAGCAGTCGGGGGAAAGTCGCGAACCAGCCGATCGACGCTGTCGAGCCGACCGACCCGGTCAAGAACGGTCAGGAGGCGGTCGCCGAGATGTTCGCCGATATCGGCCGCGACAAGCTGACGGGTGCCCGCAAGCTCCTCGGCTACTTGAAGCAGGGCGGTGACCCGCGGGCCGTCATGGACGCCGCCCGACTACTCGTCTTCTTCAAGGGCAACGACTCGCACGATTACAAGTTCAGCTCGGCGTTGCTCGAGGACTTCGAACACGTCAGCCCCGAGTGGCGCGGCCGGCTGCTCGCGGCGGGGATGATGAACTTCAAGGGGTCGGGCGGGAAGGATTTGGATTTGGTGAAACGCACCCGGGCGGCGTTGAGCGGATGAGGTGATTTCAGAATGCTACCAACCCCGAAGCGCAAGCGAGGGAGGGACTCACCTCCCTCGCTTGCGCTTCGGGCTGGTAGCACTTGAAATCAATTACCTATTCCACGTCGCTGATCCGCCCCCGCGCAGCGCCTGGTTCGCCAGATGCGCCGCCCCCGCCGCACTAACGCCCGCCTCCGCCGGCGCCACCGGCGGCTTCCGACTGCGAATAGCTTCCGCCCAGTTCGTCAGGTGCAAAAGCTCGCCGTCCGGTTTGTCGTAGAAGTCCTGCCCGCGGCGACCGCTCCCGATCACCTGCTCCTCGTACTGACCTTTGTTCCGCTCCGGGTAAATCTCGTAACGCCCGCGATCCAGATAGAGCGAGCCGTCCGTGCCCATCAGTTCGACCATCTCGCCGTTGCGGGCGTTCGCGAAAGTGCCTTCGAAATAGACGTGCAGCCCGTCCGGATAGACGAGCAGAGTCTGCACGCTGTCGGGAGTCTGCCAGACGCCCTTGCTGAATTCGTCGCTGCCGATCGACAGGGCCCTCAGCGGGTGGTCCAGTCCCAAACACCAGTGCACGATGTCGATCTGGTGGACCATCAGGTCGGTGAAGATGCCGCCGCCGAAGTCCCAGAACCAGCGCCAATTGCGGAAACGGTACTCGTCGAACGGCTGCTTCGGCGCGTTGCCGAGGAAAATCGTCCAATCCACCGACTTCGGATCAACGCCGAGCGGGAAGCGGCGGACGCGGTCGGTATTGCGGTTCCAGGTGATGTGGGCCTTGTGAACTTTGCCGATCCGCCCCGCGGCGACCAGTTCTTTCGCCTTCTGGTACTGCGGCATGCTCCGCTGCTGCGTGCCGACCTGCACGATCCGCTTGTGCCGGTTCTGCGCCTCGACCACTGCTTTGCCTTCGCTCAGGTCGTGCGTCAGCGGTTTTTCGACGTAGACGTCTTTACCCGCCTCGCATACGGCGATCGTCAGCGGCACGTGCCAGTGATCCGGCGTGCCGATCAGGACCGCGTCGATGTCTTTGCGGTCGAGGATGTCCTGATAGCGTTTGGTGGTGAACGCGCCGTCGCTCGCGAGCTTGCGGCCTTCTTCAAGGTGGCGGTCCCAGACGTCGCAGACCGCGGCGATGCGGACGTTCGGCACTTTGACGAGCGCCTTCATCAGTTGGCGCGCCCGGCCGCCGCTGCCGATCACGGCGATGTTGAGCGTTTCGTTGGCGCCGAGGACGTTGACGGATGGGACGGCGGCCGCGAGCGCTGCGGATTTCAAAAACGAACGACGTGATGAAGCATGCGTCAGCATGTTCGCACCCGGCTTTCGTATAGCGACGCGAGTCTTCGAGCGGAGCGCGGTTGCGCCTCCGCGCTCCGCTCGAACACTCGTGTCGCGGCTAAACTACGGCGTTTGCCACTGATTTCATCTTCGCCAGCCCGGTCTTCGCCACTTCTAGCGGGTCCTGCTTCCAGTACTCGCGGTTAAACAGTTCCAGCGACAGCATTCCGCGGAAGCCGATCGCCCGCAGGTCGCGGAGCAAGTCCGTTAAAGGCGCAATCCCGTCGCCGGGATAAATGCGGTGCTCGTCGCGGATCTCCGCCCGCGGCGGCTTGGCGGGATAGTCGTTCATGTGAAAGATGCCCGCCGTTGCCTGCCCGAGCAACTTGATCCCGGTGAACTCGGACCCGCCCTTGTAGAGGTGATACACGTCCGGCAGCACGCTCGCGTTGCGATGGCCGCTCTCGAGAGCGACGAGCAACGCCTCACCGAGCCGGCTCATGTTCTTGGAATGGCCCCAGTGCTCCGCGAGCGGCGTGATCCCCATCCCTTCGCCCAGCTTGCACAGTGCACCATACCGTTCCGCGATCGCCAACATGGGGATCGGGGCAACTCGCGCGTCGTTGGCGCCGGCGGGCGGCGCGGCGAGGCGTGGGCAGCCCAGCTCCTGGAGCATGCCCATGATCCGTTTCGCGTCCTCCAGACCCTTGCGGCGGCGGTCGGCGTCGTCCACAATCCACTGCGCGAAACCGATGGCGTCCTCGATCGACACGCCCGAGTCGCGGGCCCGCTTGCCGAGGTCCTTGAGCGACCCGCCCTCCTTGACATACTGGTCGATCCGATCGACCCACGGCTCGAAGCCGTCGTAGCCGGCTTTCGCGGCGATTTCGAGTTCGGCGACGATCTTCAGGTTCTGACCCTTGATCGTCGCCCCGTTGAGGCAGAACTTGAACGCTGGACCAGCGGGCGCGACCTGCGCGGCGTGAGAGACTTTCGTGCCGGTCGCGGCGGCCCCCGCGCTGACGGCCGCGAGCCAGGTGCGGCGATTGATGCTCATGGCGGTTCCTCAAGGCGAGCGGGGTCGCGTCAGCGCCCCGTGGACTGCCCCGAGCGTAGCCGCGCCGGCTCCGGATTTCCAGCGGATACCGGCAGACCATGAGGTGAGGACATGCGCCGAACAATGATTCTGTCCGTATTCGGTGTCGCGATTGCGGCCGAGACGTCGCCCGTCGCGGGGTCCGACCCGGCCCCGTTCAAAGCCGGCGTCGCGACGCGAATTATCACGCCCGACGTCCCGATGTGGATGGCCGGTTACGGCAATCGCGATCATGCGTCCGAAGGGACGCAGCACGATCTCACCGTCAACGCCCTCGCTCTCGAAGACGCTTGGGGTGCCGTTCTCGTCCTGGTGACGAGTGACCTGATCGGCATCCCGCGCGAATTCGGCGATAACGTCGCTTCGGAAGTCCAGCGCCGCGCCGGCATCCCGCGCGAGCGGCTCATGCTGACCGCCTCGCACACGCACTGCGGTCCGGTGCTCGATCACAATTTGATGGACATGTACCCCATGTCCGAAGCGCAGAAAGCTCAGGTCGCCCGCTACACCGAACGTCTAGTGCAAACGATGGTCGAAACGATTCTCGACGCGCTCGCCGACCGCAAGCCGGCGCAAATCACGTACGGTAGTGGCACGGCCCGGTTCGCAATGAACCGCCGCCAGCCGACGGCAAACGGCATCATCAACGGCCGCAACCCGGACGGCCCCGTCGATCATTCGGTGCCCGTTCTTCGCGTGAACTCGGCCGACGGCTCTGTGCGCGCCGCCGTCTTCGGCTACGCCTGTCACAACACGACGCTTTCGTACTACCGCTTTTGTGGCGACTACGCCGGCTTTGCCCAGCGCGATGTGGAAGCTAAACATCCGGGCGCGGTCGCGATGTTCTGGGCCGGCTGCGGTGCCGACGCCAACCCGCTGCCGCGCGGCACCGTCGAACACGCGAAGCGGTACGGCGGCGAACTCGCCGAAGCCGTCGATGGCGTGCTCGCCAAATCGATGACGCCGATCGAAGGCACCTTCGCCGCCCGCTACGCGACCATCCCGCTCCCCTTCGACCACGTGCCGACGCGCGAACAACTCGTCGCCGACGCCCAGGACAAAAAGAACCACACCAAACGA
>DATJGQ010000981.1:0-7273 GCA_035494815.1 Gemmataceae bacterium | reverse complement strand
TTGTTCCCCTCGACGGTCATGACGCCGAAGTCCACGACGTACAGGGATGAGCCGTCGTTGTTGAACCGCGCGTCCACCGGCCGCTCGATGCCGCAGTTGTGCTCCTTGGACGCCGGGCCCGCCTCGCGGCCGCGGTTGATGACGAAGTCGTTGATGACGCCGGTGCACGGGTCGACGCGGACCACGCGGCAGCCGACGGGGCGGCGGACCTTGCCGTTGCCGCAGTGGACGATGTCCCCGAAAACTGCAACGAACGCCTCGCCGCAGTGGCCGAAGCACGGGTTGCGCGAGAAGTCGAATCCGTCCGACGACGACCGCACGCCCAGCCACGCCACCGGCTCCGGCGGGACGTTCGGGTGGCAGGCGAGCAGGCGCTGGGGCACGTGCTGCTCCTTGCGCTTCTCGGCGAACCGCGGGTGCGTGAGCGGAATGCCGCCCCAGTAGTCGGGGAAGCCGTACCAGAGGCCCGGCTGCACCTTCCACATCAGATCGCCGGCACCGAACACCGGCCGGCAGCCGCGCTCGTCGTACTGGTTCTCGGTGCAGTACAGGCAGCCGTCCGGCCCCCAAGCCAGGCCGAACGGGTTGCGGAAGCCCCAGGCGACCCACTCGAGCTTGCCGCCGCCGCTCGCCGGCGTCTTGAGGATGGCGCCGTTGCACGGCAGGCGGCCGGGGATGACCTGGCCCGGCGTCGTCGGCGTGCCGTAGGGCACGTAGGCCCCGGTCGCGAGGACCTGGGCCGGAGCAATGTCTACCGTGCATCCTCGCCGTCAGCCACACTGAGAACGACCTTGCCGCGCGCGGGTTTGTGTTCGAACGCTTGTCGCGCCTGGGCCAAGGGGAACACCCGATCGACCACCGGCCGCAGGTGTCCGGCGTCGATGAGTCGGCCGATCTCGGTGAGCTGCTCCCGATCGGGCCGCACGATAAAGAACGCTTCGCGCTCGCGGGCGTCCGAGGTGCCTTCGACGGAAGCGGCAATTGTGACGAGCCGGCCGCCGGGCTTCAGGACGCCCCAAGAGCGGTCGAGCGTGTCGCCGCCTACCGTGTCGAACACCACGTCCATCTCGCGGGCGACTTCCTCGAACCGCACCGCCCGGTAATCGATGACCGTATCCGCGCCCAGGCCGCGCACGAACGCCGTGTTATGCGGCGAGGCGGTGCCGAACACGGTCGCCCCGCGCCATCGTGCCAGCTGCACGGCGAACGAGCCGACGGCGCCCGCCGCGCCGTGGACCAGGACGCGCTCCCCGCCGGTGAGGCGGGCCCGCTCGATCAGTCCCTGCCAGGCCGTGAGCGCCGAGATCGGCGTGACGGCCGCCGCGAGGTGATCCACGGAACGCGGCTTCGGGGCGACCTCGGCCGCGCGGGCCACGCAATACTCGGCCAAGGCCCCGTTGCCGAACCAGTCGTTGACTCCGTAGACGGGACTGCGGACGGCCACATCCGTGACCCCATCGCCGACCGCGGCAATGATCCCCGAAAACTCGTGCCCCAAAATGACCGGGAACCGCGGCTCGCCCGTGGAAGCCACCCACGTCGGCGGCCACAGCAGCTCCGTCGGGGTCACGGCCGCGGCACACACCCGGACCAGCACCTCAGCGTTATTGGGTCGGGGTTCGGGCGCGTCCTCGTAGGCGAACGCCTCGGGCCCACCGCGAGCGTGTAGTCGGATCGCCTTCATGACTCAGGCACACTTAACCGGTCTTGTTCTTCTCGTCCCAGAGTTTCGGCTCCCACAACTCCACCTTGTTGCCGTCCGGATCGACAATCCACGCGAACTTGCCGTTCTCGTGCGATTCCGGCCCCTTGAGGACGTCGACGCCGGCCGCCCGAAGGTTCGCGAGCAGCTCGCCGAGGTCGTCGACCCGGTAGTTGATCATGAAGGGCGCGTCGCTGGGCGCGAACCACTTGGTGTCCGGCTTCGCGATGGTCCAGGCGGTGACGCCTTTGTCCTCGGCCCGATCCTCCGGCCACCTCAGCGCGGCGCCGCCCCACGGCTGCAGCGGCATTCCCAGGTGCTTTTGATACCACGCGGCCAGTGCGGCGGGGTCGCCCTTGCTCTTAAAGAACACGCCGCCGATCCCGGTGACTTTCGCCATTACTCTCTCCCAACGGTAAGTGGAACTCCCCGCCGCGGAAGGCCCAATGCGCAGCTGCTGCGGCGGCTAAGGGAGACACACGTCACCCAAAGCTTGCACGCCGCCGCCGGTCAGGTGCAGTCACTGTTCAGCCCGACGACGCACATGCCGCCACCCTGTGGTTTCCATGATGGCCCAGGAATGATGTTCGACCCGTCCTCTGCGCCGGATGCGCGCGGCGATCCAAGGAACGCCGTATTTGTCGATTTCATACACTCGCGAGGGAAATCGCCTGCGGATCAGAATTCTCATGAACGACAAGCTGTCTCGATGGAGCGTGTAACCCGGACGCCTCCACTCGTCGGGCAACACAGTGAATCGAACGAAATCGCCTACCCTGAGATCGCGCGGATTCGGCATCGCTTCTCCGCTGAACGCTCGTTAGGCCGCAATCGATCATTTCTTTTCAACCGCGGACTTAATATCGTTTAGGTCTTGCAGAATGGCCTTCTTGATCACGCCCTTGAACAGAAACATTGGGGCCGACTTTAATCTTGCAACGATACCTTGAGGCCTGGTTTCGTGAGAGCTCGTCAACGTAAAGCCGCCACTGCTCTCTGAAAGACTCATGGTGGTTAAGAATATAAATCCACTATCTTCTGCATGGGTTTTGTAGAACTTGTTTTCAGCGGCATCAGTGATCCACTTTTCCACGGTCGCCGGCTTGCCGAATAGCATTCGGGTTTCTCGCCACCGGAGTCCCACGAGACCGTTTGCCGGTTTGTCCACAATCTCAATCTTTTGGATTCCGCTGATGATTGCCGCGGCGTTTTCAATGTTGGTGATCGCGGCCCAGACCGCCGCCCTGGATCCGTTGACGGTAACCTGAGCTTCGACGATCACGGTGATTCTCCCGTTCAGCAGCGGGGCCGGCTGGGGTTACTCGACTTGCAATGCCGCCATGCCCGCCCCGCTGCGAAGCTCAGCCCAACTGCTACTTCTTCTCGCGCTTCCCCTCGATGTCGAACTCCTGCTTCTGGCCGTTGAAGTCCGCTGCACCCTTCCCCTTGAGCTTATCCCCGTCGATCGTCAGCTTGTAGTCGATGGGGATCTCGTTTCCCATGAACTTCCGCACGGCGGAAAACGTCAGAATGCTGTCCTTCAGTTTCACGTCCTTGGCTTTCTCGTCCTTCTGATCCGGCCAGTTCATCGTGCCGGCGAGCTTGTCGCCGTCTTTCTTGATCGTCAGTTCGGCCGTCCTCTTCTGGTCGCCGATGTTGTACTCGCACTTCCACGTCCCGACCGGGTCGGCCTTGTCCGCCGCGCCCGCCAGGCCGCAGAACCCGAGGACCAACGCCGCCGAAAGGACCGTCTTCATATATGCCTCCAGGAAGTTGCGGGCAGGCAACCGTCCGACGTGGACTGCCACCGGCCGTGACAGCGATTCTAGGTATGCACTAGCGGCTCTGCAAATGTCGAACGGGTAAGCAGCAGTCGATATCGAATTTCTCCCAGCTGAGTTCCCGCGGGATCCGGCGGTACACTTCCATCGAGGGGTCGTTCGTGGGCTGGTAGCCGCTGGCCGGCAGCCAGGACTCGTACAGGTGCCGGATCGCCCGTACCTCCTTGTGGACATCACCGGCACACCGCACGACGGCGAACCGGTTCGCGGGAATCTCGGCAAAGCTGACCTCGCCGCACGGTTCCAACGCCGGCGGGACCACCAGACACCAGTCGAACTGATACTTCGGCATCGGAGTACTCTCGGAACTGTCGCGCGACAGTCCGATCAGGGTCGCGCCCCGTAGCACACCGCAGCGCCGGCCCCAGTTCATGAGCCGGTCGAAGCCGGCACGCACCTTGTCGTTATTGAAAGCCCCCATGACTCGGACATAGGCGACCCGTTGCGCCGGCCGGTCCACCAGCCGAACCCGAAAGCGATCGGGGTTGCCGGCCGGCCGCTTGGCAAGACTGTATTCGGAGTTGGCGAACAGGTCTTGCCGGATCTTGCTGTCTTCGAGCAACCGCTCGTGGCTGCAGTGACGCGGGCTGAAACCATACGCCTGCTTGAAGGCGCGGGAGAAATCCGACGACGATGCGAAGCCCGAGGCCAGCGCGATCTCACTCAGCGTTGCCTTCGAACCGTACAAGATCTGCCGAATGGCCCTCTCCAGCCGCAAGCGTTTCACGCAAGCGTGCAGCGGCTCGCCGGCGATCGCGCGGAAGATGCGGTGGAAATGGAACGGCGAGAAGTGAGCCAGCCGCGCCAGCTTGCCGATCGGCAGTGGCTCGGTCAGGTGGTCCCTGATGTAGTCGATGACCCGGTTGACGCGCCCCTGGTAGATGTGGGTCGACTGTCGCGGACGCATGCTCACCGACGTTCCGGGATTTCTAAGCCGAGCCATTAGGCTACTACAAGATGACGATGCTGGACCCACACCCTGCGCGGAACCGAGGGACCCTCGCTGACGGGATGAGGGAACTGACGAATGGCACAGGCGTCAGCACGATCGGCTGGTTCTCATTCGATCCGCACATCCCAGGCATCCAAGCAATTGCTCGGGAAACTCTGCGCATCCAGGAGCGAATGCAGGACCCCGAAATCGTGATTCCCATAAACGTGGACGAGTCGGAGTCCTACTGGCAACAGGTCCAGTCTGCCTTCAACCTGTGGGGTATCCCTCCAGGTCAGATCCTGAACCAGTCAAGAAGTCTCTTGAACGCCTACTACCTTGCCGCAGACCTTGGGATCGTACACACCAAGATCGCAGAGTGGTATCTCAACAACATCCTGTAACCTCGAGGTGCTGGTTGCACCCTGCCTTACAACACCCCCGGAATGATCTCCTTTCGCGGAGCATGGCGACGGGGCGGACCTCGTGTTCGTTCAGTGTGTGCCGAGGTCCACGCCCAGCGCGCCGTACACGGACGCGGCCGCGTCCCACCGGGCCGTAGGCCCGTGTCCGCGAGCACGCTACAGCTGCTGAGATATGCATCTGTCCCTTTGTTGACACTGCGGCCTCGCGAAGCTACCTGCGAATCCCGTGGACGCGTTCCGACTCACGCGGCTCGGCCCCGGCGGGTCGCCGCAAGACGTGACGCTCGCCGTGGACCTGTCCGCCTCGACCGCGACGCAGACGATCGCGCGGCTCACCTTCGGCGGCGGGCTGACCGAGTTCGGCTCGCTCGTCGACGGCCTCTACCGGTTGCGAATCCTCGCGGCCCAGGTGAGCGGGTCCGGACAGCCGCTCGACGGGGACGCGAACGGCACCGCGGGCGGCGACTTCACCCTCGACCTGCACCGCCTCTACGGCGACGTGAACGGCGACAAGACCGTCAACGGCCTCGACCTGACCGAGTTCCGGAAGGCATTCGGTACTGTATCAACGGACGCGAACTACACGTCGTTCCTGAATTTCAACGGCGACGGGGCAATTAACGGCTCAGACCTCACCGCCTTCCGCACACGCTTCGGCACGATCTTGCCATGATTTCGGGAACCGGCGCAATGGCAGCGGCCGCGGACGATCACAAGCGGGTGCGGAGTTCCTTCGCTTGCGCGTCAGGCTTGTCGGGGGGCAGCGAGCATAAGCGGCTGCCGAGTTCCTTCGCGCGTCAGGCTTGTCGGTCCGACGCCCCGACAAGCGTACAGCCGGAGGAAGAGCGACTCAGCCGGAGGGGAATCGGGCATGGGCCTGGTCTTCCAAGGCGATGAGGGCGTCGATTTCCTCGCGATGGTCGAAGTAGTAACTCAGTGCGTGGAACACCTGGGCCTCGGTCAAACCCAGAGCCTCGGCGATGTCCGGAATGGCCTCGCCTTGCAGGTGCAGGGTCACGACATGGCGGACGGTCACACGCAGGCCGTCGATCAACGGCTCGTCACCGCAGACCCCGTCCCGCCGGACAATGTGCGGGTGCTCAGTTTGGACGACGTTCGCCATAGACGGTGACTCCCCGAATCCGACGAGCGGACGTGCTTCAGTGTAACAATCGATCGCGCGGGGAACCATAGCGGCAGTTCCCGAGTGGAACGCTGAAACATCGAAATGATCTGGTGCGTTTTGCCGCCAAAAGGGACGTCCGAACAACGATGGCAACACCTGATAGGCGCCGATCAGCACACTCGGCGGCGGATGCCAACTACCGGTCCGACCTTGACTTTCAACGGCGAGTGCCCAGTCAACGGCCTAGACCGCGCCGGATTCCGTACGCGATTCGGCGTCATACTGCCGTAGGTTTCGGGCGCGTGATCTTGCTCCCACGACTGGGCAAGCCGAGAAGTACCCGTCGTGCCGCTTCGGCTACATCGGCCGCGCCATCCGCGATCGGGCCGGCAACAGCTCAGCCAGGAACCTCCCAGTGTGCGACGCCTTGCACGTGGCGATTTGCTCGGGAGTGCCACACGCGATCAGCTCGCCGCCGTTGTGGCCGCCCTCGGGCCCCAAGTCGATCACGTGGTCGGCGGTTTTGATCACATCGAGGTTGTGCTCGATCACGACGACCGAATGGCCGTTGTCGACCAGGCGGTTCAGGCTGCCCAGCAGGCGATCGATGTCGGCGAAGTGGAGACCGGTGGTCGGCTCGTCGAGGATGTACAGGTTGTGCTTGCCGCGCTTGAGCTTGCCAAGTTCGCCGGCGAGCTTGACGCGCTGGGCCTCGCCGCCGGAGAGGATCGTCGACGGGTGGCCGAGCTTGAGGTAGCCGAGGCCGAGCTCCTCCAGGACGCTGATCTTGCGGGCGATCGACGGCTCGCTGGCAAAGAAGCCCACGCCTTCCTCGACGGATAGGTCGAGGACTTCGGCGATGTTCTTGCCCTGGTACTTGACCTCGAGGGTGTCCTGGTTGTAGCGGGCTCCCTTGCAGGTGGGGCAGAGGACTTCCACGTCGGGCATGAATGACAACTGGGTCGTGATCGTGCCTTCGCCGCCGCACTCCTCGCAGCGACCGCCCTTGACGTTGAAGCTGAAAGTCGACGCCGTGAAGCCACGCTTCTTCGCGTCGACGGTGTCGGCGAACAGTGCGCGAATCGCGTCGTAAAAGCCGATGTAGGTCGCGGGGTTCGAGCGCGAGGAGCGGCCGATCGGCGACTGGTCGATGTCGATCACGTCGCTGATGTGCTCGCTGCCGGTGAGTTCGTCGTGGGCCCCGGCGAAGACACGGCTGTCGTAGAACAGCGAAAACAGCCGCTTGTG
>DATJGQ010000980.1:0-2448 GCA_035494815.1 Gemmataceae bacterium | reverse complement strand
CAGCCCGGCCATTCAGGCCGTCATTCTGGCGGCCGTTGACCGGATCGTCACCGTCGAGCAGAGCCGCGGCGCCATCGCGCGGACCCATCGCGCTGCCCTGCACGCCAATGCCCAACCGTACCAGGACCTAATCGACCAACTGTTCTACGGCATGGCAGGCCTAACGCCCGATGAGGTCCGCGGCCTGGAAGAGCGATACGCGCTCATGCTGTAGCGTCGGCGAGACTACGCTCCCCCGGCGGATTCGCGACCGTCGCCACAGTACGTTCGGCCGCCTAACCGAGCGGTCGCCCGCAACATCGAATTCGCGTCGTCCGGCCCACGCCTCGGCGGAAGGAGACGGAAAATGAACAGCGACGACCCAAACCTCGTGGAGCTGCGGGCACAGAGCGACTGACAAGGCGGTCGCGGCACACCGTTTGCCGAGATCGTCATCCCATGTCCGACCGCCGCCGCTTCGTTTACGCCGCCCTGGTTTGTGCGGCCGGGCTAATTCCCGCCGTCTACCCGCAACAGCCGTCGCCGGACGTGCGTTGGCTGGAGGAGCAGTCCATGCTCTTCCAGGCGCGGGACGCGGCAGCCCGCGTGTCAGGGCACGGCGAACAGTGGCGGCACCCGTACGGCTCGCCGCAGCCGCGCGAGGCCCTGCGACACGCCTCCGTCTGGCTGCTCGACTACCCGGGCTCGGTGATCCCGCGGCCCGGCGGGTCGGTGCTCGCGACCTGGGCGGACCCCGCGTTTTGGGACACGCTCCACGATCTCGGCATCGACCTGCTGCACACCGGCCCGATCCAGCGCGCCGGCGGCGTGCGACGGGCCGGCGACGGTTGGGAATACACACCGACGCTCGACGGCTGGTTCGACCGCATCTCCCTCGAGATCGATCCCGCGCTCGGCACCGAGGCGGAGTACGCCCGGCTGGTTGAGGTCGCGGCGGCACGCAAGGGTTCGATCGCCGGCGACCTGGTGCCGTTGCATACCGGCCTCGGCCCGGACTTTCACCTCGCGCTGCGGGCGTACCGCGATTACCCCGGCATGTACACGGCGGTCGAAGTGCGCCGCGAGGACTGGGGGCTGCTGCCGACCGTCAAAGATCGCGACGGCGTCGCCCTCGTCCCCAAGGAGGCCGCCGAGCAACTCACGAAGAAGGGCTACATCCCCGGACTGATCAATTCCAACGACGCCGCGCCGACGGCGAAGTCGTGGAGCGGCTGGAGCGCGTCCGGCGAAGTGACCGGCGTGGACGGGCGCGTGCGGCGATGGGTTTACCTGCACTCGTTCAAGCCGACGCAACCGACGCTCAACTGGCTGGACCCGTCGTACGCCGCCCGCCGCGCCATTGCTGGGGACGTGGTCCGAAACATCGTCGGACGCAAGACGCGTGTGCTCCGGCTCGACGCCGTGCCGTTCCTCGGAATCGAACCCAAGCCGGGCAGCACCGAAGCACAGCATTTCAAGCACCCGCTGTCCATCTCCGGCACCAACGACGTCGCGATGCTCGCCCGCAAGCTCGGCGGCTGGACCTTTCACGAACTGAACGTCCCGCTCAAGGACTTGAAGCCATTCATCGCCAACGGCCCGGACCTGTCCTACGATTTCGTCACCCGCGCCCAGTGCCTGCACGCCCTGCTGAGCGGGGACGCTGGGCCCCTGCGGCTCGCGTTCCGCTGGATGCTCGAGGCGGGCGTGCAGCCGGCGGCGTTCGTCCACGACCTGCAGAACCACGACGAGATCACCTACCAACTGGTCGAGCCGGAGGCCCGAAAGGACGAGGTGTTCGACGTGGGCGGCAAAAAACTCACCGGCCGCCAACTGAAGGACGCGCTGCTGGACGCGATGCGGTCCAAAGTGGCCGGGGACGCGGCCCCGTTCAATAAGCTTTACCGGCCGGAGAAGGACGGCGTCGCCACGACGTTCGCCGGCTTCATCGGGCCCGCCCTCGGCGTCAACGATCCGTACCAGGCGACGGTCGAGCAGGTGCGACTGATCGCCCGCGGCCAACTGCTCCTCGCCGCGGCAAACGCCCTGCAGCCGGGGGTGTTCAGCGTTTCGAGCTGGGACCTCGTGGGAGCGCTGCCCATTCCGCTCGCGGGTGTCAAGGACCGCGTCGGCGAGGGCGACTTCCGCTGGGTGAATCGCGGCGGCGTGGACCTCGTCGGTGCGAACGACCGGGCGACGACGTCCGCGATCGGTCTGCCGCGGGCGAAAACGCTCTACGGCCCCGTGCCGGAACAGTTGCGCGATCCGGACTCGTTTGCTGCCCGACTGAAATCGATGCTTGCCGCCCGCCGACAGTACCGAGTCGCCGAGGGCGAACTCCTGGCGCTGCCGGAGCCGAAGTCGCCTGGCGTCTGCGCGCTGATCCTAAAATTGCCCGACCACCCGCTGGCCGTGACCGTACTGAATTTCGGCCGCGAGGACGCCGACGAGCTCATCGAACTGCCGCCG
>DATJGQ010000979.1:0-4902 GCA_035494815.1 Gemmataceae bacterium | reverse complement strand
CATCAGGTCGCTGCGCTGGGTGCGGTATTCGAGTCGGGTGTAGAACACCGTCGCGGAAATGGCGGCGATCGCGAGACTGGCGACGCCGACGGCCCAAGGCCGGCGACAACAGGCCGCGACGAACGACACCAGGCATCGCGGGATGAGAGCGGCTTCGGCGGGCTGCGGTTCGATCATCGGCCTGTTCGCCTCCGTGCGAAAGGCCGGGACTTTAGCGAGGAGGCATCGGCGGGACAAGCGGAATTGCGAGAGGGTGACAAGGTGCGCAACTTGCCTCACCTTGTCACCTTGTCACCTTGTCACCTTGTCAGTTTCCACTGCCCGGTCCGACAGGCGTATTCATCGACGGAATGATCGGGGCCGGCGGGACGAATGGTTTCGTCCGCGGCTGGCCCAACGTCAACGGCGGCGAGTTGACCATCTGATAGTTGACGTAATTGCTGCTCGGGAACGCCCCCGGCGGCGGCAACGGGCTGATGCCCTTCTTCGAGGGGAAGCTCGGAACGCTCAGCTTGTTAAACAGGGCCGAAAAGTTGAACCGGTTCTGCCCGGCCGCGATACCGGGCGACGTCGCGATCGCGTTGCTCAGGTCCACGGGCTTGTAGGTGAGTTGCGACAAGTTCGGCCCGCCCATCGCGGCGGACGCCGACTGGGCCCGCGCCGGCGACGCGACCCCGAGCGCGCAGAAGCCCACCGCCGCCCAAATTCCGAGGCGCATTGTGTCCCCCTTTCCCAATTCCGCACGAACCTATTGCGAGGGCGAGGGGAATAACGTTTGGGCCCCCGCCTGTCAAGCGAAAACACGTGCGATCCGGCGTCGCTTGCCTCGTCGCCGACGGCCGACCACAATGTCCCTGCCCGCCGCGAGGAGACATCGTCGTGACGCCCCGGCTTTCGCTCGCCCTGCTCACCCTCGGATCTTTGACCATGTCCGCCGCCGCCGACGAAGGGATGTGGCTCCTCAACGACCCGCCCCGGCAGCTTCTCAAGCAGAAGTACGATTTCGACCTGACGGCCCCTTGGCTCATCCGAGCGCAGAAGGCGTCCGTGCGGTTCACCAACGGCGGCTCCGGCGGGTTCGTGTCGCGCGACGGGCTGATCGTCACCAACCATCACGTCGGCGCCGACGCCGTCCAAAAAGTTAGCCCGCCCGAGAAGAACTACTACCGCGACGGTTATCTCGCGCGATCGCGCGCCGACGAGTTGAAATGCCCGGACATGGAACTCAACGTGTTGCAGTCGATTGAAGACGTTACCGTGCGGGTGAACGCCGCCGTTAAGCCGGAGATGTCGCCGGCACAGGCGTTCGCGGCGCGCCGGGCGGTGATGGCCGAGATCGAAAACGAGTCCCTGAGGAAGACCGGCCTGCGGAGTGACGTCGTCACGCTGTACCACGGCGGGCTCTTTCATCTTTACCGCTACAAGAAATACACCGACGTCCGGCTGGTTTTCTCGCCGGAGGCGGCCGCGGCCGGCTTCGGCGGCGACGTCGACAACTTCGAGTACCCGCGGTTCGGATTCGACGTGGCGTTCTTCCGCGCCTACGAGAACGGGGCGCCGGCCAAGGTCGAGCACTGGTTCAAATGGAACGCGACCGGCCCGGCGGAGGGCGATCTGGTGTTCGTCACCGGGCACCCAGGTACGACCAACCGGCTCGAGACGCTCGCCAAACTGAAGCACCGCCGCGACCACACGCTGCCGTACACGCTCGCCCGATTACGGTCCGCGGAGGCGGCCCTGACGCAGTTCGCCGAGCGTGGGCCGGACGAACGCAAGTGGGCCGCGAACGACTTGCACCGTGTGGCGAACTCGCGCAAGGCGTTCAGCGGACAGTATCAGGGCTTGCTGACGCCTGCCGTCATGGCGCAGAAGCAGGATGAGGAGCATCAACTGTCCCGCCAGTCTCCTTCGGCCGCTTCATCGCCGTGGCGGCGGATTGAGGAGGCGCAAGCCCAACTCGCGACCTTCGAGAAAGAGTACTCTCTGCTCGAGACCGGGAACGCGTTCTTTTCGGAATCGTTCACCCACGCCCGGCACCTCGTCCGGCTCGCCACCGAATTGTCAAAGCCGAGCGGCGACCGCCTCCGCGAATATCGCGACTCCAACCTCGAGTCGCTGAAACTGCAGCTCTTCTCGCCGGCGCCGATTCACGCTGATTTGGAGCGGGCGAAGCTGACGTCGTCGCTCACTTTTTTCGCCGAAGTTTTTGGCGGCGAACATCCGCTCGTCGTCCAGGTTTTGTCCGGCAAAAACCCTGCGACCCGCGCGGCGGAGATCGTCGCCGGCTGCAAGATCCGCGACGTCGCCGAGCGGAAGAAGCTCTTCGACGGAGGCCGGGCGGCGGTCGAAGCGTCCGACGATCCCATGATCAAACTCGCGATATCGGTCGACGACGAAGCGCGGGCCGTGCGCAAACGCTATGAGAACGAAGTCGAGGAAGTCGAGCGGCAGGGTTACGCCGCCATCGCGCAAGCCCGCTTCGAGACGTTTGGCAAGAACGTCGCCCCGGACGCGACGTTCACATTGCGATTGGCGTTCGGCGTCGTGAAAGGCTACGACGAGGACGGCAAGCGTATCCCATTCCATACGACTTTCGGCGGGGCCTTCGAGCGGGCCGACCGCATGGGCCACCGCGAGCCGTTCGAATTGCCGAAACGGTGGATCGACGGCAGAGGCAAACTCGATCCGGCGACGCCGTTCAACTTCGTCAGCACGGCCGATACGATCGGCGGCAATTCCGGCAGCCCGGTGCTGAACCGGGCCGGCGAATTAGTAGGCATCAACTTCGACCGCAACCGCCACGGGCTCGTCCGCAATTTCGTTTACACGGACGTGCAGGCACGTCACATCGCGGTTCACTGCCGGGCGGTGTTAGAGGGGTTGCGGAAGCTCTACGCGGCGGACGATTTGTTACGGGAACTGCAAGGACCTTAGCGGCGTCCCTTGGCGGACCAGCCCGAAGCGCGAGCGAGGGAGGACAGTGCTCCCTTGCTTGCGCTTCGGGCTGGTGAAAAGGCGTCAGGCCGCAAAAAGTGTCTGTGCAATCAATGCGGGCTGCGCGGAAGCCAGGTCTCTGCAGAAATCTTCGTCGTTGGCGTAGTCTCGGTCCGGCACCCGCCGCAGCGGCACACGCAGCGTGACCGACTCGGTCCGGAAAGGCCAAGGCGCCAGGCGCACCGCGCCTTCGTCGCCCGGCGTCAGACGAAGTGTCAGGAGTACGCCGCCGGCGCTGACCGGCACCGGCCCCAGGTCTCTCGGCCGGAGCGGCGGCATACAGAGGTAGAGCGACAGCCGGTCGAAAAACTGCAGCAGTTCGTACTGCGCCCAGAGCGCCGCCGTATCGACGGTAATTCGCCGGCCCAATTCGCGCTGCCGCGCCTGCAAGTCGATCATGAACCGTTTCAGCGCCCACTCCCGCTCGGGCGGATGCGGCTTCATGACCGCCTCGGGCATTGTCCCGAAGCGTTGGTTGTGGAATCCCTGGCAGTGCAGGGTGACGAGCAGCCCGGCGTGCGGGTCGCGGGCGGCCAACTCGTCGATCCCCTCGCGGTAGAAGGCAAGATGCTCCTCGAGCGGGACGTCGGTGAACTGGTACGGCCGTCGCGTCGCCGCGTCGACTTTCGGGGCCTGTTCCCAAGCGCGCCAGCCGTTGTCGTGCTCGTAGGCGGCCCGGAGGAGCGGCGCGAACGGTTCCGGCCGCACGAACTCTTCGTTCCCCCACGCCTCGGCCAACAGTCCCGATAGCACCTGATGGTCCGTCTGCCGGACGAGGAGCAGGTGACCGTCCGTCGTCGCCGACACGATCATCGCCTCACACCTCCCGGCCCTTGAAGAGTTGCCGACCCAGGACCGGGTCGCGGTCGGTGAACGGGCCGGCGGAATTGTCGGTCGTCAGGCAGCGGACGTACATTTCCAGCTTCGCGTCCAGGTCGTCCGCGTGGTGCAGGATCAGGCTCTCCGGGATCAGCGGCAGCCGCGGCGAACCCCACTCGGGCAGATTCAGGTGCGAGACGATCAGATGCTCGAGGAGTTGCAGGAGTTGCGGATTCAGGTCGGGCACGTCTTGGGCGGCGTCCCGGACCAGGTCGCGGCCCAGGAACAGGTGGCCGAGAAGTCGTCCGGCCACGGTGGGCTGCATGGCCAGCTTGTCGTCAAACTCGGCGACGCGGCCGATGTCGTGGAGGATCGCGCCGGCGACGACCAGGTCGCGGTTGATCGGAGGTTTGAGGTCGGCGTAATGATTCCGATAGTGCTCGACCAGGTCGAGACAGGCGCGCGTGACCGACAGCGTGTGTTCGAGCCAGCCACCCGCGAACGGGTAGTAGTGTCGTTGCGAACCGGGGAGCACGCGGAGGGCGGCGGCGTAATGGTCGAGGAGTGTTAGGACCAGCCGCCGAAGTGGTCCGTCGGCGATCTCGGCTTCGGCGATTCCGCGCAAGTCCATCAGCATCTGATCGGGATCAAATCGTGTCCGTTCCACGAAGTCAATCGGGTCGAATCCGTCGGCCCGGTCCGCGTCGGTAATCGGGCGAACCCGCTCGACCTCGAGCTGCGGGCCGTAACGCTCGTGCTCGGTGTATTTGCCGCGCACCTTGTAGCAGTGGCCGACCTGCCAATTCTGTTCGCAATCCTCGAAATGACCTCCGTCCGCCCAGACCATGACGGCCACACTTCGGCGGGCGTCACGGAAACGGCAAGCGAAGTAAGGCTTACCTTCGCGGGTCGTCAGCTTGTTCCGCTCCGCGAGAATGGCGAAACAGTCGGCGTACTCGTGCGGTTCCAGGTCGGCTAATGGCTTCAACATCGGTTTGGGGCGCGGCATGGCGGACGGGGTTCGTAGGGTGGGCCGAGTCTTCGAGGCCCACCAGAGGGGCGAACGAGCAAGATGGTGGGCCTCGAAGA
>DATJGQ010000978.1:0-6669 GCA_035494815.1 Gemmataceae bacterium | reverse complement strand
GAGTAATCGACCAGCTTCTTGCTGCCTTCCAGCCCCGTGATAGAGCCCGTATTGATGATCACCGAGCCGTCTTTCAGAAAAGGTAGCGCGGCCTTGGCCATGTAGAAGTAGCCGAAGATGTTGGTGTGGAACGTGTGTTCGAACTGCTCCTCCGTGACATCGTCGAAATTCTCTTGCGACTCCTCGAACGCGGCGTTGTTCACTAGGATGTTCAGCTTGTCGAACTCTTTCACCGTTTGGTCGACCGCGTGACGGCAGAACTTCGAATCCCGGACGTCGCCGGGCAGGAGAAGACATTTGCGGCCTTCCTTCTCGACGAGCCGCTTCGTCTCTTCGGCGTCGGACTGTTCGTCGGGCAAATAGACGATCGCGACGTCCGCACCCTCCCGGGCGTAGAGGACCGCAACGGCCCGGCCGATTCCGGAGTCGCCGCCGGTTATCAGGGCGACTTCATCCTGGAGTTTGCCGGAACCTTTATAAAGTGGGGCCCCATGCTGCGGCCGCGGGCGCATCTTCGACTCGAGGCCGGGTTTGGGCTGTTGCTGCGCCGGCATCGGTGCTTTGGGCTGCTGTTGTTGTGCGGTGGCCATGAATACATGTCTCCCTGAGGCGCGCGGAGCTTGGTGAGCGCGACGTCGTTGGGTGACATGCAATTGGGATGCCCGGCCGTCAGAACGTGCGGCGGCCGCGGACCCTCACCTCGCAACTGACGGGTGCGTTGCCGAGCCATTCGTCCCAGGCGCCGTGGTCGGCGACGTCCACGCCTTCGGCCTGAGCCTGTTTTTGCAGGGCCCGCTGCAGGTCGTGGAGAAATTCGCTGTCCATTAGCTCGGGGTATTGGGTCAGGTATCGGTGCAGCACGCGGTAGACGAGTTTCTGTTCGGCGAGGGGGTAGTCGGTCATTCTGATCTCCTTCTACTCCATTCTACGCGCCCGTTCCGCCGCGACCGGAGTCTTCGGTGGAAGCGCTTGAGAGCGCTCCCTCCGAAGACTCCGGTCGCGGCGGAACAATTTCACTCCCGCTCCAAATCGGTGTCCTTCAAGTCGGTTAGAAACATGTGCCCCGGCTTGTGCGTGATGACGAACTCCGGCCGGGCCGTCATCATGACCGCCTGGGGCGTCACGCCGCAGGCCCAGAAGACCGGCACCTCGCCGGGCCGAATCTCGACCGGGTCGCCGAAGTCCGGCCTGCCCATGTCGCGGATGCCGATCGCTGCCGGGTCGCCGAAATGCACCGGCGTGCCGTGGGCGCGCGGGAATCGGGCGCAGATGCGCGTCGCCGTCACCGCCTGTGCCGGGGTCAACGGCCGCATCGACACGACCATCGGCCCGCGGAACACTCCCGCGGACCGGCAGTCGATGTTCGTCCGGTACATCGGCACGTTGCACTCTTGCTCGACGTGCCGCACCGGCACGCCGGCCTGCAAAAGCGCCGTCTCGAATGTAAACGAGCAGCCGATCAGAAAGGCGACGAGATCGTCCCGCCAGTACGAACGGACGTTCGTCGGCTCGTCAACGAGTTCGCCGCGGCGGAAGACGCGATATGCCGGCAGGTCGGTGCGGAGGTCGGCCCCGGGCGCGACGCCGCGCGGCTCCGGGTCGCCGGATTCGCTGACCTCCAGAAGCGGGCACGGTTTCGGGTTCCGCTGGCAGAAGAGCAAAAAGTCGAACGCCAGATCGCGCGGCACGACGACGAGGTTGGCGTGAACGTAGCCCAGGGCGAGTCCGGGCGTTGGATCGGAGAATTCGCCGCTCCGGCAGGCGGCGCGAACGTCGGCGGCGGTGGCGTGGCGGAGATCGGGCATGTCAGCGATAGTCGTTGAGGATCGTGATTTCGTCGACGATCGAAACGCCAGAACCGACCAGATTGCGAACGGCACGCGCGATATGCGTCGCCTTCATGTCGCGCTTTGGATTGTTATCCTTGCGGACTATCAGTATTCCTGGGTGGTGACCTTTGCCCGCCATAAGCAGATCATGGAGACGGCCGTAATCGCCGTGGTTTTCGAGGTGAGCGCCCGGCCTCCTCTAACCGCGTGTGCGAAGTGGACTGGGTCATGTGCGCCGGCCAGGCCTACTTCGGTGGGCAGTTGAACGTCGTGGCCGGCTTTCCGCAGCAATACGGCTAACAAGACCTCGGCGCAATCGTCGTCCAGATAAATGGTCATGAACCGCGGAGCTTTTTGGCCCGCATCTTGCGTTCCGCGTTTTGGGGCGTCAAGTAGTAGTCCGCGTCACGAGCGAGATTCGCGGCAATCGTCCGCTCTTCCTCCTCGAAGTCCTCGCGGATCTCTGGGGGATCCGTCTCGCAGTACTCGATCGCCTCCAGTACGGCTTCGACGGGCACATTGTAATCAGCCGCGACCTCCTCGGGCGTCATCGCGTCCTCGCCCAGCGTCAGCCCGTAAAGCGTCCGCGCGCGGATGCGGCGGCCTTTGATCGAAAGCTGCTTCAGGCTCGACTTCGGGTCGCGTTCGAGCCACTTCCATACTTTGCCGTTGATCGCACTCATGATGCCATTCTACCTTCGATTTCAATCCAGCTCCAGCTCGCCGAGCTGTCGCAAGACCTCCGCGTACTTCTCGAACGGCAGGCCATCGACCGTGGGGTTCGACTCACCGGTCAGGCCGTCCACCAGCGGCCCGGTTTCGACCATTAGTTGCAATAGCTCATATTCGCGGTTGAGATTGTAGAGGGCCGGCTCCGACCGCATCCCACGGAGGCGCCGCACTCCGGACGCCAGGGCGTACGCACCCCAATTGCTGACGCCGGCGACGATCAGATGGTCCGTGGGCACGCGGCAGGCGACGAGCCCGCCGTTGGGGATGTTCTTGCGGATGGTCGCCCAGGGCAGCTTGCCCATGCCGATCTCGTTGCCGCCGTCACCGATGCCGATCGTGACGCGGCCGCCGACCATCACGCCGGGCGGGTTCTCGAACAAGAGATGTGCCGGGCGGGTGTACGCCGTCACGTCGCCGCCGCGCATCGAGTGACAGCGGCCGCGGCTCGCCTCGGGCACCTCGCGCGGGAAATGTTCCCATGCGGACGACTCGCCGGCGTTGGCGATCGACTCCCGCGTGTGTCCGGGGCCGACCCGCTCGAGCGCGATCAAGTGCGTGAACGATCCGACCCGCGTCGTGAACTGCATCAGGTAATCCTGGGCGAGCGAGCGGTGGCGGTCACGGATTGTGCCGTCATAGGCGCCGGGCTGATCGGGCAATTCGGCGAGTGGGACTGTGGACGCTAAGCGGCAAGCGGCCAGTCCGGCGGCCAGCGCGGGGACGGCCGTGCCGTCGGCGGCGAGCGCGACGGCGATGCCGAGCGGCAGCAGGGCCCGTGCCAAGAACAAGGCGCCGAGCGGGCCGTCCGTCTCCGCCGTGGGCGGATCGGTGCCCGGGATCGTGAAACCGGTCACGATCGCCAGCCGGGCGTGCGGCATCGCGGCGATCGACCGGCACGCGGCGGCGAAATCGCCGGCGGTTAGATTGATGAGATTGTCGTCGGGGTCTTTGCGCAAGCCGCGGCGGCCGATGTCCTCCTGGACAATGTCCCGCACCGCCTGCAAATATAATTCGTCCGTCGGCTCAATACTCACGGCGGGTTCTCCCGAAGAAGATGGGCGAATCGGCCGCGCCATGTGTTGGGCAAGTCAGCCGTCAAAGTGATCGGCTCCTGCCGGATCGGGTGCAGGAACGTCAGCGACCGCGCGTGTAGCGCAATGCCGCCGGCGAACGGCTCCTCGGAACCGTACTTGAAGTCGCCGACGACCGAATGTCCGCGGCTAGCGAGTTGCACCCGCAACTGGTGAGTTCGTCCTGTCTGCGGCCGTAGCTCCAGCAACGTCAGACGGCCGTACGCGGCGCGGCGATGGTAATGAACGACCGCAGGTTTGCCGCCCGGCGTGTTCGCGGTGACGACGTCGACACGGCCGGCGTTCGTGTCCTTGCGGAGCCAGTCCTCCAACGTCCCGGCGGGCTCCGACATCTCGCCTTCGACGACCGCCCAATATACCTTCTCGACCGCCCCTTCTCGGAATTGCTCCGCGAGGCGGGCCGCCGCCTTGCTCGTCCGCGCGAAGAGCAGCACGCCCGACGTGGGTTTATCGAGGCGCTGCACGATGCCGAGGAAGACGTTGCCCGGCTTGGCGTACTTGTCTTTCAGATACGCCTTCGCCACGCGGTCAAGCGTCTCGGCCGTGCCGTCGTAGTGCGTGCTCGGCACGCCGGCGGGCTTGGCGACGGCCAGGCAGTGGTTGTCCTCGTAGAGCACCTCGAGCGACGGCGGCGCGGCCATGGTGTCATCGTACAGATACAGTGACGGTGCGCGACGCCACTCCGGGAGGCCATCGATGCGACTCGTCAAGTTCCGCCGTCCGAACGCCGCGCCCGAAGTCGGGGTTCTCGACGGCGACCGCGTCCGGCCGATCGACCTGTCGCGGGCCGGCGCACAATCATTGGCCGACTTACTCGCGACAGCCGACCCGGCGTCGGCGGCGTCGCTGGGCCTCACCGCGGACGCCATCGCACTGGGCGAGGTGACGCTCCTGCCGCCCGTCGACGCCCAGGAAGTCTGGGCCGCGGGCGTGACATACTTGCGCAGTAAGAAAGCCCGTGAGGACGAGTCGGCCGGCGCGGCCCGGTTCTATGACCTCGTGTACACTGCTTCGCGACCGGAGTTATTCTTCAAGGCGACACCCGATCGCGTTGTCGGCCCCGGCCAACCGATCCGCGTCCGGGCCGACAGTAGATGGAGCGTGCCGGAGCCCGAACTGGCGGTCGTCGTCTCGCCGGACTTGCGGATCGTCGGCTACACGATCGGCAACGACATGTCTGCCCGCGACATCGAAGGCGAGAACCCGCTCTATCTGCCGCAGGCGAAGGTCTACAAACAATCGTGCGCGCTCGGCCCGTGCGTCACGCTCGCGATGGCCCTGCCACCTCGCGACGACGTCGGCATCCGCCTGCGGATCGATCGCGGCGGCGCGGTCGCGTTTGCCGGCGAAACATCGCTCGCCCGGATGGCCCGGCCGCTCGAGGAGTTGGTGGACTGGCTCGGCCGCGAGAACGAGTTCCCCAACGGCGTCATCCTGCTGACGGGAACCGGTATCGTGCCGCCGGACGAGTTCTCGCTGCAAGCCGGCGACGTCGTCTCGATCGCCATCGACGGTGTCGGCGAGTTGATCAACCCGGTCGTCTGTGGCCCGTGAGAGCGCCCGCATGTTCGAACCGAAGCATCACCCGCTCCTGCCGCGGCGGCTGTTCCTCCGCCGCTTCGCCCGCAATTTCCTGGTCGGACTCGCGCTGATCGCCGTGTCGCTCGCGGCGGGAATGCTCGGCTACGAGTACTTCGAGGGCATGGGCACGGTCGACGCGTTCGTCAACGCGGCGATGATCCTCTCCGGCATGGGGCCGATCGGCGAACTCAAGACCAAGGGCGGCAAGATCTTCGCCGGCTGTTACGCCCTTTACAGCGGCTTAGCGCTCATCACGGTCGCGGCGATCACTCTCGGCCCGGTCTTTCACCGATTCCTGCACAAGTTCCATCTGGAAGTTCATCGGCAGGATTGATCGCAGCGGGATGGTGCCGGTTCATTTTTTCCGTCGTCGATTTCGACCTCTCGTGCGTTTAACAAATTGGCATGAGCCGCGATGACGCAGAACGGATGCGGCGGTGGCAGGCCGGCGACCCGGTCGCCTTCGCCGATCTCGTCGCCCGCTGGCAGCAGCCGGTGGCCCGGTTCCTTACGCGCCTCGTCGGGCCGGACCGGACCGCCGATTTGTGTCAGGAGGTGTTCCTCCGCGTCCTGCAGAACGGGAGCCGGTATCGCGAGACGGGCTACTTCTCGACGTGGCTGTTTCAGATCGCGCTCAACGTCGCGCGCGACGCGGGCCGACGACGGTTCCGTCAGAGCCGCGACCGCACGAGAGCGGCCGATACCGATGCGCCCGCTCCCTTACGGTCGCGGCTCTGTGCGCCGGATGAAGTGTGTGAGCGCCAGGAACTGGCCCGCGCGGTCGAAGTGGCGGTCGCTGAGTTACCGCGGCCGCTGCGCGAGGTGCTCGCCCTGCGGCACGACCGGGGGATGAACTTCGAGGAGATGGCCCGCGTGCTCGGGACGCCGGCCAGTACCCTCAAGTCGCGGTTCGCGACGGCCCTGTCGCGACTGCGCCGCCGGCTCTGCGAACTCGGTTACAGTCCCGAGGAGAGTACGTCATGAACTGCCCCGAAGTCCGGCCGCTGTTGCCTGCGCTGGCCTACGATGATCTTTCGCCCGCGGACGCGTCAGCCGTCCGCAGCCACCTGGTCGCCTGCCCCCGCTGCCGCGACGAGTTCGCCGGCTTGGCGCACGCCCGCGCGGCGCTCGACGCGGTTCCGACGCCGGCCGTGACCGTCGACGTCGCACGGTTGTATACGGAACTGGCGACCCGACAGGAGCGGCGTGCGCGGCGGTGGTGGCGCGTTTCGATGGCGGCGGCGGCGCTGGCCGCGGCCGTTCTGGTCGCCGTCGGACTGCGCTTGCAGGTACGCGTCGCGGGGCATGAGTTGGTGATCGCCTGGGGAGATCAGCAGACACGCGAGCGTGAGCAGGTGGCCGTTGCTCCCGTCCCACTCGCTCACGCTCGCGGCTCTGAAGTCGAGGAGCGCCTGCGGCTGCTCGACGACCTGGTG
>DATJGQ010000977.1:0-3131 GCA_035494815.1 Gemmataceae bacterium | reverse complement strand
TATGCGAGCGCCCACTAAGCCGAAGCGGCCCGTTACAGAACAGAGAGCGTGCCGGAACCGCCCGCGGAAGGAGAGGACGACCATGGCCGAAACCAAAAGCCGCCGCGAACCCAACGGCCTGCGGCCGCGCCGGACCAACGGCGAGGATCCGCCCGACGCGGCCGTCGACCTTCCGGCCCCCGGCGACGAGGCGCGCGGTCGCGACTCTGCCCCCGATGCGCCCGCCGCCGCCCCGCCACCCGCCCACGGCGAAGAGTTCGCCCGCGGGTTCGACGCGGAAACCAACAGCCGCTATGAGGAGATCAAGCGCGGCGGCACCTACATCACCGAACTCCAGCAGATGACAATGGCCCAGCTCCTCAAGACGGCCAAGGATGAGGAGCTGCCCAAGGAGGAGTACGTCGGTCTCAAGAAACAGGATCTTATCTTTCGCATCCTCAAGGAGCGGGTCAAACAGAACGGTCTGATGTACGGCGAGGGGACGCTGGAAATTCTCCCCGACGGGTTCGGCTTCCTCCGCAGCCCCGATTACAACTACCTGCCGTGCCCGGACGACATCTATATCTCGCCGAGTCAGATCCGCCGCTTCGGCCTGCGGACCGGCGCGGTCGTCGCCGGCCAAATCCGGCCGCCCAAGGAGAACGAGCGATACTTCGCCCTCTTGCGGGTTGAGGCGATCAACTTCTCCGACCCGAACATTCTGACGCAAAAGGTCGTCTTCGACGACCTGACGCCGCTGCACCCGAGCAAACGGCTCATCCTCGAGACCGACCCGCAAGAGATCAACATGCGGGTCATGGACCTGATCACGCCGATCGGCCGGGGCCAGCGCGGCCTGATCGTCGCCCCGCCGCGCACGGGCAAGACCGTCCTCTTGCAGAAGATGGCCAACAGCGTCCTCCGCAATCATCCCGAATGCTACGTCATCGTGCTGCTGATCGACGAACGGCCCGAAGAAGTCACCGAGATGGAGCGGACGGTCAAAGGCCCGCGGGCGGAAGTCGTCAGCTCGACCTTCGACGAGCCGGCCAGCCGTCACGTCCAGGTGAGCGAGATGGTGATCGAGAAGGCCAAGCGAATGGTCGAGTACGGGATCGACGTCGTCATCCTGCTCGACTCGATCACCCGGCTGGCCCGCGCCTACAACACGGAGATTCCGCCTTCGGGCAAGATCCTCTCCGGCGGCGTGGACGCGAACGCCCTGCACAAGCCGAAGCGGTTCTTCGGCGCGGCCCGCAACCTCGAAGAAGGCGGCAGCCTCACGATCCTGGCCACCGCCCTGATCGACACCGGCAGCCGCATGGACGACGTGATCTTCGAGGAGTTCAAGGGCACCGGCAACATGGAGCTGCACCTCGACCGCCGGCTCGTGGACAAGCGGATCTGGCCGGCGATCGACGTCAACCGCAGCGGCACCCGCAAGGAAGAACTGCTCCTCGACCCGGAGGAATTGCGGCGGATCATCATTTTGCATAAAGTGCTCAGCGACATGAACCCGGTCGAGGCGATGGAACTCCTGACCAGCCGGATGGCGCGGACCAAGTCCAACGCCGAATTCCTGATGAGCATGAACCTCGGTTAGCCGACGACCGTCCAGGGAGGGACAACGATGCTGCTTCTCGAGCGGTGGGTGGAGAAGGGCTTCCGCAAGCGCGAGCCGTGGGTCACGCGGTTCGTCGTCCGCGGCAAAGTGTACGGCGGCGGGTACGACACGCTCGCCGACCCGCGGCTGCAATGGTTCTGCGACTGCTTCCCGGACGCGCGAACGATCCTCGAACTCGGCAGCCTCGAGGGCGGGCACACGTGGGGGCTGGCGACCCGCCCCGGCGTCCGCAGGATCGTCGCCCTGGAAGGCCGGGCGGAAAACGTCCGGCGGGCGCGGTTCGCCCAGAAGAGGATCGGCTACAAGAAGGCCCGGTTCTACCAGGAAGACCTGGAGTCGTGCGACCTGAGCCGGTACGGGACGTTCGACGCGGTCTTCTGCGTCGGCCTGTTGTACCATCTGACGCGGCCGTGGGAATTGCTCGCGCAGGTCGGGCGAGTGAGTGCGGGCATATTCATTTGGACTCACTACGTCGGCGATGACGACGTGGGCGCGGTCGAGGGCGGTTACGCCGGGGCGTGGGTCGGCGAATTCGGCCAGGCCGACCCGCTCAGCGGCCTGTCGCCCCGGTCGTTCTGGCCGACCCGCGGGGCCCTCAAGCGGATGCTCGCCGACGCCGGCTTCGCAAACGTCCGTATCATTGAGGACACGCCCGCGCACCCGCACGGGCCCGCGATCACGCTGGCGGCGTCACGCGAGTAACTATCAAGCAATCAGGGACGGACATGCCCGACGAGAGTTCACGCGTTTCGCCCGCAGGTTCGAGCGGGCCGCGGACATTCGTGCATGACTTGTGTCGCGCGCCGACCGAGATGCCGGCCGATCAGGTCCGCGGCCGGCTCGAGAACCCGCACGGTTACAACGATTGGGTCTATTGCGCCAAATGTGACGGTTACGTGGCCCGCCGCGAGTGCCGCTGGCAGGACACGGGCGAG
Source organism: Gemmataceae bacterium (assembly GCA_035494815.1). GTDB lineage: Bacteria > Planctomycetota > Planctomycetia > Gemmatales > Gemmataceae > DATJGQ01. The sequence continues at coordinate 593 of DATJGQ010000977.1, read as the reverse complement.
AACCTCGGCGAGTTTTTCGACAAAGCAAAGGCCGCGGTGCCGCCGCCGCCTTCGACGGTCGGTTCCGCGCTGGTGCTCGCCGTGCCGATCGTGCTCGGCGGCGCCGTGGGCTATGTTTGGAGCGGCGGCAGCGGCGCTCTTTGGGGCGCCGTCGCCGGATTAGTGCTCGGGGCGATCGTCCTGGGCCTCCGCTCGCTCGGACTGAGGTAATCCGTCGGCATGGCGAAACACTTCGAGGGCGACCTGGCGACGCCGGCCGGTCGGTTCGCGATCGTCGCCGCCCGCTTCAATTCCGCGATCGTCGACGCGCTGCTCGCCGGCGCGATCGACGGCCTCAAGCGGCACGGCGTCGCCGACGACGCGATCGACGTCGCCCGCGTGCCGGGGTCGTTCGAGGTCCCGCTCGTCGCCCAGCGGATGGCCGCGACCAAACGGTATGCGGCGGTCATCTGTCTCGGGGCGGTGATCAAGGGCGACACCGACCATTACGACCACGTGGCGGCCGGGGCCGCGACCGGCGTCGCTCAGGCGGCGCTCGCGACGGGCGTCCCGGTCATCTTCGGCATCCTCTCTTGCGACACGCTGGAACAGGC
>DATJGQ010000976.1:0-2226 GCA_035494815.1 Gemmataceae bacterium | reverse complement strand
GCTCCCTTACGGCCGCGGCTCTGATACAGGTGACAACTGATAGGTGTTCGATCAGGGAATCCCGACCGACACATCGTTGACATTCGTCTGCCGCGGCGCCTCGGGCGACACGGTCTTCGGGTGTTCGCGGCTGGTGATATCGTACGCGCCGTATCGGCGAAGCACTTCCGCGGCCTCCGAAGCCCGGTCGCCCGCCTGGACGGTCACAAGGATCCGACCGGCGTCAAACTCTTCCTTGTAGAAAGTCGCCTCCTCCTCCGGCACGCCGAGGCCGACGAGCGCCCCGAGCACGCCCCCGGTCGCAACGCCGACCGCCGCACTGGTGAGTAAGCCGCCCAGCAGGCCGCCGGCGATCACGGGACCGACGCCGGTCATCAGCCCCGACGCGACGGCCACGCCGAGCAGCGTCCCGGTCGCGCCGCCGGCGACCGCTCCGGTCGCTGCGCCGACGTCCCACTGATTCCCGATCTTTTCCGTGAGTGCGGTCCGAGTGGCGACCCCGATGGCCGACTCCGGGAAGCCGAGCCGAAGCAGTTCTTGCACCGCCTCGTCAGCGCGGCCGCGGTCGTGGAACAAACCGACCACGACGGGACGCGAAGTGGTGGCCATGTATCGGCCCTCCGTTTTGGACAAGGAATCGACGGAGGTTTCGATAGCAAAACGGATGCCGTGCCGAAAAACGACGAGCCCGCCATGCAAGCGTTTGCGTGCATGGCGGGCCCGGATGAACTTCAATTACGCACCCTTATGAGCGCTATGGCAGGTCCGGCAGGCGCCTTGCAGGGTGGTCAGGGCCTTCATCGTCGCGTCCTTATCCTTCTTCTGAGCGGCCTCGTCCACCTTCTTGGCGCTGTCGGCCCACGTCTTGGTCAGCTTTTCCCAGGACTCCTTGGTCCCCTTTTCGGGAGTGTTCTTGCCGAGGGCCTCGACGTGCTCGAGCATTTCCTTGGTCTTCTTCTGCACGTCGGCCCAGTCAATCATGTCGGACGTCAGGGCCTTGCCGACGGCCTTTTGCAGGCCGGCCTTGCCGTTGACCTTCCGCATGACGTCGGAAATCGTCGGGATCTTGCTCTTATCGTCGGCGGCGCCGACCACGCCGACCAGCAGGCCTACGGCCAACACCATCGCCCCGAGTAACCGCTTCGTCATCTGTCGAATCCTCGCGTGTCACGGGTGAGTGAACCGGCGCGGCCCCGGCGCACGACGGGGCCACATCGGATGAGCATTCTTGTGTACCGGCCCGCGCGGCCCGTGTCAATTACCCAGTCCACGCGGTCGCGCGTTTCTCATGAATCGTGCCGCATTCGTTCATACAACAGAGAACTTACGGGCCAGGATCCGACTCATGCGTCTACCGTTTGCATCGGCGTTCGTGTTGGTAACCACTCTCGGAGTGGCAAGCGCCCGCGGCGGCGACTGGCCGCAATTCCGCGGTCCGACCGGCGACGGCCACTATGTCGGCCCGCCGATTCCGGCCGAGTGGGGCCCGGACAAAAACGTCGCTTGGAAGACAGCGATCCCCGGCCGCGGCTGGTCGTCGCCGATCGTCTGGCAGGGCCGCGTCTATCTGACCACGGCGGTCGAGCAGGCAAGGCGGTATTCCCTGCAAGCGATCGCGGTCGATTGTCCGAGCGGCAAGGTCCTGTGGCAGCGCGAGGTGTTCGTCGAGGACGCGTCGAAGGCGCCGGCTCCTCATGCCAAAAACACGCACGCCAGTCCGACGCCGGTGACCGACGGCCGCCGGCTCTATGTGCACTTCGGCCACATGGGCACCGCCGCCCTGGACTTTGACGGAAACGTCCTCTGGAAGAACGAATCGCTCGGCTATCTCCCGGTCCACGGCAATGGCGGTTCGCCGATCGTCGTCGGCGAAAAACTGATCTTCAACTGCGACGGCACCGATCTGCAAGTCGTGGTCGGGCTCGACACCGCGACCGGAAAGGTCGCCTGGAAGTCGCCGCGAAACGCGAATGCGTCGAAAGGGTTTTCCTTCGCGACGCCGCACCAGATCACGGTCGACGGCAAGGAGCAAGTCGTCAGTCCCGGCAGCAACATGGCGGCCGCCTACGATCCCGCGACCGGCCGGGAACTCTGGCGCCTCAACTACGACGGCTACTCGCTCATTCAGCGGCCCGTCTTTGGGCACGGTCTGGTCTACATCCAGACCGGGTTTAACAACCCGATCCTGCACGCCGTCAAACCGGGCGCCGGCGACGTGACGGACAA
>DATJGQ010000975.1:0-3029 GCA_035494815.1 Gemmataceae bacterium | reverse complement strand
CCCGGACGTGCCTCGCTGATCTCGGTGATGTCACCTTGGTCCGCGGTCAGTTCGGTCCGGCGGTGCAGGTGCAGACCGATCATGCTGTCACGGCGTGCATGGCCGCCCAATACGCGGGTTGGCAGATCAGCGTCGGCAAGTACTTCGCCATGGGCTCCGGGCCGATGCGGGCAGTCTACGGCAAGGAGGAACTCTTCGGCCGTTTTCCGGGCCGTGAATCCGCCCCCGTCGCCGTTGGCGTGCTGGAGGCGCGCAAGCTGCCGACAGACGAAGTCATCGCCTTTCTTTCCGAGAAACTCTTCCTCTCTGCCGAGAAGATCACGTTGCTGGTCGCGCCGACCGCCAGTCTCGCGGGGACGGTTCAGGTCGTCGCGCGCTCCGTCGAGACCTGCCTGCACAAGTTGCACGAGTTGAAATTCGATTTGACCAGCGTCGTCAGCGGCTACGGCATCGCCCCTTTGCCGCCGCCGGCGAAAGACGACCTCGCCGCGATCGGCCGCACCAACGACGCGATCCTATACGGCGGCCGGGCCAACTTGTGGCTGCGATGCGAGGACGACGCCATCGCCGCAGTCGGCCCGAAAGTCCCGGCGAGTGCGTCTTCCGATTATGGGGCGCCATTCGCCGAAATCTTCGCCCGCTACGGCCACGACTTCTACAAGATCGACCCGCTTCTGTTCTCGCCGGGGCTCGTGACGTTTCACAACCTGACGAGCGGGCGCACGTTTACGTTCGGACGGACCGACGAAGCGGTGTTGCGGCAGTCGTTCGGCGTGTGACCATTCGGTTGACCCATATGAGGATCGCGCTGTTAGCGGGCGGTGATGGCTGGCACGTCCGCGACCTCGCGCGGGCGGCGGGCGAATTGGGTCACACGACCGATGTGCTCGACTTTCGCACGCTGCGGTCCGGCGTCGGCATCCAATTCGACTCGTTCGCCGGCTTCGACGCGATCCTCGTCCGCACGATGCCGGCGGGATCGCTGGAACAAATCGTCTTCCGCATGGACGTGTTGCACCGGGCGCAAGCGCGCGGCATTCGCGTCCTCAATCCGCCGGCCGCGTTGGAGGCGTGCGTCGATAAGTACCTGGCCACGGCCAAGCTCGCGGCCGCGGGTCTCCCCGTTCCGCCGACGGTGGCCTGCCAGGACGCGGAAAGCGCGTTGGCTGCGTTTCGTGACCTTGGCGGCGATGTGGTCGTGAAGCCGCTTTTCGGCGCCGAGGGCCGTGGCCTGATGCGCGTGAGCGACCCGGAGTTGGCTTGGCGGACGTTCCGTACGTTGGAGCGCTCGCAGGCGGTGCTGTACGTACAGCAATTCGTCCGGCATCCCGGCTGGGATTTGCGCGTGTTTGTGCTTGGCGGTGGGGTGCTCGCCGCGATGCGGCGCTACGCGCGCGACGGCTGGCGGACCAACGTCGCCCTCGGCGGCCGCGCCGAGTCGGTGACCGTGAATGCGGACGAAGGGAGACTCGCGCTGGCGTCCGCGAAGGCCGTCGGGGCCGAAGTCGCGGGCGTGGATTTACTCTCCGGTCCAGACGGCGAATGGTACGTCCTCGAAGTGAACGCCGTCCCCGGCTGGCGGGCGTTGGCGCCGACCTGTAACGTGGACGTCGCCGCCGCGGTGATCTCCTACCTAACGGCGGGCGACCGACATGCCTGAAACGCAACCGCCTTCGATCGGCTTGTGCGCTCAGATCGCGTGCATCCTTGACGTGGTGTCGTTCAAGCCGGGCAACGTCAATCTGGTATTTTTCGGCGGCGACTTGAGGGCGTTCGATTTACTCGCCAGTGCGGCGGCCATCGCGCCGGTACTCGAACAAGCGCCGCTCCGCCGCGTCGGCGACACGATTCTCGAATGCGTCCGCGAAACTCGCAAGGTCACGGCCACCAACACGAACCTCGGGATCGTCCTACTGCTCGCACCGCTCGCGACGGTTCAGCCGCACGTCGACATCCGCGGCGGCCTAATGCGGGTTTTGATACGGCTGGACGTGGCCGACGCCAGGGCCGCATACCAGGCCATCCGTCTGGCCCAGCCCGGCGGGCTGGGCAGCGTTCCTGAGCAAGATGTTTCCGGAGAGCCGACGGTAAGCCTCCGCGAGGCGATGGCCCTGGCCGCCGACCGCGATCTGGTCGCCCGGCAATACGTCAACGATTTCGAGCAGGTCTTTGAAGGCGCGGAGATGCTCCGTGAACTGGTCACGCCCAAAGACACGGAATTGGAGACCGCGGTGACGCGGTTGTATCTGCAACTTCTCGCCAAGTACACTGATAGTTTGATCGAACGGAAATTCGGCCGGCCGATCGCCGAAGAAGTGTCGCGCCGCGCGCGTGAGATTGTGCAATCATCGGCCGGCTACGCCGAGTCGGCACTGACGTCGCTCGATTCGTTCCTTCGCGCCGGGCCGGTAATGCTTGCCAACCCCGGTACCACCGCCGACCTCGTCACCGCGTCCTTGTTCGTCGCGCTGCGCAAGGGTATCATCCAACTGCCGCTGACGCGCTCCGCTTCGCGTCGCGGCTAAACGGTCGATCGCCATGCCCGCCGAGCGCTACACCGTCCGCGTCTCGAAAGACTATCTGGTCTTCTGCGCCGGCCACTTCATCACCTACGACGGTGACACTTGCGAACGGCTACACGGGCACAACTACCGCGCGGCCGTCGAAGTCGTCGGCGGGCTGGACGAGAACCACTATCTTTTTGACTTCATCGCGCTAAAGCGGCACGTCCAGAAGATTACCGACGGCCTCGACCACCACATGCTCCTGCCGACCGAGAGCCGCTTGATCCGCGTCGAGGAGCGCGGGGGCAACGTCCGAGTTCGCTACAAGGACCGCGAGTGGAGTTTCCCCCGCGAGGATTGCGTGCTGCTGCCGATCGCCAACACGACCGCCGAACTGCTCGGCCGCTACATCGGCCAGCGGCTTCTGGAAGTGCTCCGCCGCGAACATCAGTTCGAGCCCGACATCCTTCGCGTCGAAGTCGAAGAGAGCTTCGGCCAATCAGCGACGTACGAATGGACCAAGGC
>DATJGQ010000974.1:0-3022 GCA_035494815.1 Gemmataceae bacterium | reverse complement strand
CTCCAATTTCGTAATGCTACTGCCGGCGGTAAAGCCGTCGATGCTGTCATAGACGTAAGTCGCCCGATTACCACCGGTGCCGCCACGGCCGACCTGCGTGCTGAAACCGGTCAGTCTGAGAGCGAAGCCGGGATTGGGTGTTACAGTGAAGAAGACGTAGGCGCCATTGGTGATGCTGTCCGCTTCCGTGGCGGAAACGACGGTCGCGGTGAAAACGCGATCAAATGGTGCCGACGGGTAGCTGACTCCGCCCGTTCCGGTCGGGCTATCCACCTCCTGATTGATGTTCGCGCTTCCGATCATGATATTCGAGATCATGACGTTGGGATTGCTGACGGTCGGCGCGAACTGCGGCCCGGTATTTTGGCCTACAAAGTTCATCGTCCCGAAGTCCCAGGAGCCGATGGTTTGCGCGGGAGCGGCCGGCACAAGGACGGCGCAGACGGCGAGACAGGCGACACACGTCGGCAGTTTGGCGGACATGAAATTGACTCCGGTGCCGCGGGGAGCGTTTCGATGGTGCGGGTCAATCGGGCGGGCGGTGCATTCGGGCGGACGGGTTCCACCTCCCCGGAGTTGCTGCACAGATTACTCTCCGGTACCCGCCGCTCCTAATTAAAACTCGCGATTTTTTCAAAGCCGCAGCAGTTCGCAGCGGGTTCGAAAAAGTTGCACGCCCCGCCGCCTGTTTGCTATCGTGAGCACCAGAGCCCGCCGGACCGCTTCTCGTCCGCCTTTCGTCCCCGTCGCCGGAGTTTGCGATGTTCCGCTCGCGCTACTGCGTCTGCGTTCTGTGTGCCGTCCTCGCAGCGGCGATCGCCGCCCTCTTGCTCGTTCATTCACCCGCGGTCAATGCGGCGGACAAGCCGGTGAGCTTCATCAACGATGTCGCGCCGATCCTCAAGGAAAACTGCTACGCGTGCCACGACGCCAAGAAGCGCAGCGGCAAGCTGGAGATGACGACCTACGGCAAGATCCGTCAGGGCGGCACGCATGAAGACCCGATCGCGCCCGGCAATCCGGACGACAGTCTGCTGGTTCAGCTTGTCAAGGCGGAAGGGGCGAAGCGAATGCCGCCGCCGCCGAAGGAGCATCCGACGGCCAAGGAGGGCGCGTTGCCGCCGGCCAAGGTCGCGGTGATCGAGCAGTGGGTCAAGGAGGGGGCAAAGCTCGACGGCGGTGTGACGCCTGAGAGCGACATGCTCCGCGAGTTGCGGGCCCGCTGGCAGCCGCCCGCGCCGCCGGCCCGCTATCCGCTGCCGGTCATGGTCAACGCGGTGGCGTTCACGCCCGACGGCCAGCGGCTGGTCGTCGGCGGACATCACGAGCTCACCGTTTGGGACGCGGCGGAGGGCAAACTGCTCCAGCGCGTCCGCATGCGGGCCGAGCGGGCCTACGCGATGGAGTTCCTGCCCGACCGCACACTCGTCGTCGCCGGCGGCCGGCCGGGGCAGGAGGGCGACGTACGGGCCTATGACTTGAACGCGCCGCCGGCCATGACGGAGGACGGCGTCGCGTATTTGGACGGGGTGAACGATTCGAAGGTCATGGTCAAGCAACTCTTCGACACCGACGACTCGGTGCTGTGTCTGGCGGCGAGCATCGACGGCAAACGACTGGCGGCCGGCGGCTGCGACCGCGCGGCCCGCGTCTGGGACGTTTCCGGCGGCGTTCGTGAGGCGAAGCTCGAACAGACGATCGAGAACCACGCCGACTGGGTGCTCGGCGTCGCCTTCACGCCCGACGCTTCGAAGCTATTGACTGCGGGTCGGGATAAGACCGCGAAGGTCTGGGACCTCGATAAGAAGGAATCCGTGTACACTTTCCCCGATCATCAGGCGGCCGTTTTCGCGGTCGCCGCAAAGCCCGACGGCAAGACCGGATTCTCCGCCGGCGCCGACAAGCAGATCCGGGTATGGAACACGTCCGGCGAGGGCCGCCAGGTGCGGGCCGTCGGCGGCCACAGCGACGAGATCTACCGCATGGTCTCGATCCCAAGCCAGGCGTGGCTGATCACCGCAAGCGCGGACAAAACGGTCCGCGTCTGGAAGGAAGACGGGGGCGCGGTACGGACGCTGACGGGGTTGCACGACCAGGTCTACGCCGTCGCGGTCAGTCCCGACGGCCACCGCGCCGCGGCGGGAGGCTGGGACGGCCAAGTCTGCGTCTGGAACCTCGCCGACGGCAAGCTGGTGAAGGAGTTCAACGCCTCGCCCGGTTATGAGCCGAAAGTGCGGGCGGGGAAGTGACGCGGCGTCGCGCATGGACATCCTCTATCCGCGGATCCCGCGTCATCGTCTGTGGCCGATGGCCCGGATCGCGCTTTTGGGTGCGGTGATCGCGGGTGCGTACGGGGCAGTTCACGATCAGATCAGTTACTCGATCTCGCCCGAATACTTCACGAAGCTGAAGTTCGTTCAGTTTTCATGGGCGGACGTCGGCTTGCCGGATCGGGGCTTTGCGTCCGAAGTGGGGTTCCTGGCGTCCTGGTGGGTCGGGCTGTTCGCGGGTTGGTTCCTCGCGCGGGTGGGTCTAGTCGATTTGAGGGAAATGGCGCTCCAATATGCTGTCGTCAAATCGTTCGCCATCGTAACCGGCGTTGCGATAGTCGTGGGGACCGCGGGAGCGCTGCTCGGCGTCGAGATAACTCGCGACGGCCGTCCGAGCGCCTGGAGTGGCTCGGCAAGGTTCCTCGGGGTGCACGACATTCGGGCGTTCGAGATTGTCGCGTGTCTCCATTTCGCTAGCTACGTCGGGGCGGCACTCGGTCTAGCCGGTGCGATGGTCTATGTCCGGCGATCGCTGTCGGTAGTTCGACAGCAGGTGACCGCGACGACCGCTTTCGACACGGCCAGTCCCAGGCCAACGCCCTCTTCGCCCCGAAGAGGCGGACGTCAATAGCCAGGGGCTTTGCAACGGAACCCACCCCAAGGTAGCTCGCGCAACGAAACGCGGCGAGGCGCAACGAAACGCCAACGGTCACTTCCCGAGTTTCCGCCAGGGTCTGTCTGTCGCTTCAATC
>DATJGQ010000973.1:0-9645 GCA_035494815.1 Gemmataceae bacterium | reverse complement strand
GCCGACGAGCAGGTCCTCCTGCCCCGTATACCGGTGCAACAGCGTCAGGTATGCGGCGAGCAGGACCGTATACGTCGTCACGCCTTCCGCTCGCGCGAAGTCGTGCAGCCGCCGCGAGACGGTCGCGGCAATCTCGAACCGGTGCGTCGCGCCGCGGGAACTGCGGACCGGCGGCCGCGGCTTGTCGGCGACCAGATCGAGCACCGGTAAGTCCCCGCCCAGCCGTTCGCGCCAATAGCTCCAGAGCCGTTGGCCCTCGGGGCCGGCAAGTCGGACGGCCTGCGACCGCCCGTAGTCGCCGTAATCGCGATCGAGCGGCGGAAGTTCCGACTCGACGCCCGCGCGTCCGGCGGCGTAGAGCCGGTCCAGCTCGTCGAGCAGGTTTTGCAGCGACCGCAGGTCGGTGATGATGTGGTGGATCGCGAGCAGGAGCGTCACGCCGTCATCGCCCTCATAGAGGCGGACGCGGACGAGCGGGTCACGTTCGAGGTCGAACGGCTGGTAGGCGGCGTTTTCGACACGCGAGCGGAGCGTCTCGGGCGTCCAGCCGCGGGCGTCGACGAGTGCGAAGTCGGCCTGCGGGTGAGCGCCGACCACCGCTTCGGGCCCGCCGCCCCGATTCGGAAATGCGCAGGTCAGCACGGGGTGCCGGCCCATGAGCGCGTCCACCGCACGTCGGAATACGGCGACGTCCGGCGGCGCGGCGAACCGCCCCGCGAAGGCGATCACGAACACCGCGCTGTGCGGTTCCAGCTCCTGCAGAAGCCACATCGCCCGCTGACCAAATGTGATCGGCCAATTCGACCGGGGATGCGCGTCCGCGGGAGAAGGATCCGCCTCACCGGCTCTGCTCCGGAGGACGCGGGCCAGCAGTGCTCGCTTTTCGGCGGCTGATAGCTGAGCCAAGTGAGAAACGTCCAAGTTTCACCTTTTGGAACCCAATTCCCTGTTCCGCGGCAGGCCCACGCATGGAGTTGTATTACGCCCAGTTTGACATTGCAAAGCGCATGCCGGCGACGTTGGGATCGCCCCTGCGCTGGCGTTCGATCCGCCCGCGGGCTACGATGCAAGCAACAGCCGTTGAAAGTATGAGAGACTCAGCCACGTCGGCCCGTCGGCTCGACGCTCGCCCGGACATTGCGGAACCCGTCATGAACGCCTGCCCGTCGCCCGAACAACTCGAGCAGTTCGTCGCCGGGCGGCTGAGCGACTTCGACCGGTCCGCCGTGGACTCCCACGTCCAAACGTGCATCAACTGCCACGAGACGTTGACCAACATCAAAAGGGGTGACTCGGGTACGATCGCCGTGCAGATGCCGGCCGACGCGCTCGGAATAGGGACACCGCCGCCGTTGCCGGTCGAATTGGCCAATCACCCGCGGTACCGCGTCGTCGCGCTGCTCGACGTCGGCGGCATGGGCGCGGTCTATAAGGGCGAACACCGCTTGCTGGAACGGCCCGTCGTCCTCAAGGCCATCCGGCCGGACTACCTGGGCAATCCCGAGCTGGTGGAACGCTTCCTCCGCGAGGCCCGGCTCGCCGCCAGCCTCATGCACCCGCACATCGTCACGCTCTTCGAAGCGGAGAAGATCGGCTCGGCCCAGTTCCTGGTCATGGAATACCTGGAGGGGATGGACCTCGGCCGCCTCGTCAAACAGAACGGCCCGCTGCCCGTCGGCGAGGCGTGCGAGTGGATCCGCCAGGCCGCACTCGGGCTGCAGTACATTCACGACCGCGGCCTCGTGCATCGCGACGTCAAGCCGTCGAACCTGTTCCTCACCACGGCGCGGCATGTGAAGCTCCTCGACCTCGGCCTGGCCGTCCTCCGCACCGAGAACAAGACTCGACAAGGTCTCACCCAACAGGGTCAGATCCTCGGCACCGTCGACTACATGGCCCCGGAGCAGTGGCAGGACAGCCACGCGGTCGACATCCGGGCCGACATCTACAGCCTCGGCTGCACGCTCTACCACCTGCTCGCCGGCAACCCGCCGTTCGCGAAGAGCGAGTTCTTCGGCGCGATGACACAAATGTGGGCGCACAGTCAGGAGCCCGTCCCGCCGATCCGCGAGAAACGGCCGGACGTGTCGCAAGAACTGGCGGCCGTGCTCGACCGCATGCTCGCGAAAAACCCGGACGAGCGTTGGCAGACGCCCGGTGACGTCGCCGCGGCGCTGGAACCGTTCGCCGACATCGTCGCCGGCACCGCGCGGTCGAGCCCCGTCGCGTCCACAGCGCGAGTGCCTGGCAATCGATCAGCGCCCACGATGGTCGGTCGACAGACGATCGCGATTCGACGCGGCGAAAAGCGGTCGACCCGCCGTCGCTGGATCGTCGCGGCGTCGGCGGCCGCGATCCTGCTCGCGGGCGGGCTCGCCGCGTGGCACGGGCTCCGCTCGAAAGAACCCGACGTCGCCGGCGGGCCGCCGATCAAAGTCGGCGTGCTGCACTCGCGCACCGGCACGATGGCGATCAGCGAAAAACCTGTCATCGACGCGACCCTGTTCGCGATCGACGAGATCAACTCCGCCGGCGGCGTGCACGGCCGAAAGGTCGAGGCGGTCGTCGAGGACGGCGCCTCCGACTGGCCTACCTTTGCGAACAAAGCGGAGAAGCTTCTCACGCAGGACAAGGTCTGCACCGTCTTCGGCTGCTGGACCTCCGCGAGCCGCAAGACCGTCAAGCCGGTGTTTGAAAAATACAACCACCTGCTCTTCTACCCGCTGCAGTACGAGGGCCTGGAGCAGTCGCCGAACATCGTCTACACCGGCGCCGCCCCGAACCAGCAGATCATCCCCGCGATCCGGTGGTGTTGCACCTACCTCAAGAAAAAGCGGCTGTTCCTGGTCGGTTCCGACTACGTTTTCCCGCGGGCCGCGAACGCCATCATCCGCGACAGCGCCGCCGAACTCGGCGCGGAAGTCGTCGGCGAGGAGTACATGCCCCTCGGCGGCGTGGAGACCGGCGACATCACCAAGAAGATCCTGGCAGTCCGGCCGGACGTGATCCTCAACACGATCAACGGCGACAGCAACGTCGCGTTCTTCCGCTCGCTCCGCGCCGCCGGCATCACGTCGGCCCAGGTGCCGACGATCTCCTTCAGCATTTCCGAGGAGGAGCTGAGCAACCTGAGCCCCGGGGTCGTGCAGGGCGACTACGCCGCGTGGAACTACTTCCAGAGCATCGACTCGCCGCGAAACCAGGACTTCGTGAGTCGGTTTCGTGCGAAGTACGGCGGCGATCGCGTCCTCTCCGACCCGATGGAGGCGGCGTACATCGGCGTGCACCTCTGGGCACAGGCCGTCCACGCGGCGAAGACGGACGACGTCGCCGCCATCCGGGAGGCGATCAAACTTCAGACGTTCGACGCCCCGGAAGGGAATGTCCGCGTCGACCCCCAGACGCAGCACACCGCTAAGTTCATTCGCATCGGCCGCATTAGCGAGCAGAACCGCTTCGAGGTCGTCTTCTGCTCCGACATCCCCGTGACGCCGGTGCCATTCCCCGCCACCCGGCCGCGGGCCGCCTGGGAGACGTTCCTGACCGACTTGCAACTGCAATGGGGCGGCCAGTGGGCGAACCCGGGGCGGTGAGGGACCGCGTGACAAGCGCCGTGGGCTTTGCTACGCTGGCCAAGAAGCTACCGCTCAGGGCAATGGTTTGAACAATGAAGGACCGCATCGCCGTCAACCCACAGATCCACTTCGGGAAACCGTGTGTGGCAGGAACGCGAATCCCCGTGCAGGACGTTTTGGAGTTGATTCGCGAAGGGTTGAGTTTTTCGGACATCGTTCGCGATTATTACCCCGATCTCGACCGGGAGGACTTGCGAGCGTGCGTCCAGTACGCCATTGACGTCCTGGCCGTGGAAGACATCCGCTTGGCGCCGGCGCCATGAAGTTCCATGTCGATCACGATGTTTATGCCGCGACGGCGCGCTGACTCGCGGTGAGTTCGTGGCACGGGATTCCTCACTTCAAATCCCACAGCTTCACCGTCCGATCCCAACTCCCCGCGGCGAGGATCGAGCCGCGCGGGGCGAAGGCCAGACACAACACCTCGCCCGTGTGTCGCAGCGCCGACCGCTCCCGCCAGGTCGTCGTGTCCCACAGGCGGATGTCGCCCGGGCGGTTCCAGTCGCCGTCGCCGCTGGCGAGCGTCTTGCCGTCCGGGCTGAACGCGACCGCCCAGACTTCGCCGGCGTGCCCCCGCAGCGTGGCGACTTCGGCCGCGTCGGCGACTGCCCAGACCTTGACGACGCCGTAGCGCGTGCCGGCCGCCAGGAACTTGCCGTTCGGCGAAAACGCGATCGCCCGAATCTCCGCCGCTTTCGGTCGTAACGTGACGCGTTCCTTGCGCTCGGCGACGTCCCACAATTTGACCGTGTTGTCCGAACTCGCGGAAGCGAGGATGCCGCCGTCGGGACTGAACGTCACACAGTTGACCCATGACTTATGCCCGCGAATGATGCCGATTTCACGGCCGGACTCGGGGGCCCACAATCGAATGTCGCCGTCGAGACCGCCCGTGGCCAGCGTCCTGCCGTCGGGCCGAAACGCGACCGACATCACCACGCCGCGATGGCCTTCGAGCGTGTGCCGCGCCCGGCCGGTCGCCACGTCCCAGACCTTCGCGGTCCGGTCGTAGCTGCCGGTCGCGATCGTTCGTCCGTCGGGACTCAACGCCACCGCCGCGACGATGTCCGCATGACCCGTAAACGTCGCCTGCTCCGAGTGCTGGGCAACGTCCCATAACTTCGCCGTCCCGTCCGCGCTCGCGGTTGCGAGCGTCTTGCCGTCCGGCGCGAACGCCAAGCCGCCGACCCATCCCCGATGACCTTTCAGTGTGACCGGTTCGTCCGCCGTCGCCGCGCCGCCGAGCGCGAGCAGCACCCCGACGGCCATCGCCGTGGCATGCCGCCGTTTGTACCCGCTACCGCCGTCGAGTAAGCTGTCGGCCATGAGCAGAATCATCTCCCTTGTCGTCTTGACGACATTCCTCGCCGGCTTATCCGCGCCGGCGGCACAGGACGACATTCTCACCGGACTGCGGACGTTTTTCCAGAAGACCGCGCGAGCCGACGGCTCCTTCCGTTCCGGCATCGACCCCGACTACGAAGGGATTTCCGACAGCGCCTACAGCGACCTGGCTCCGGTCACGTACGCCGTCATCCTGCACACCACTTTCGGCTGGCGACTGCCCGACGCGGAAAAGACCCGCACCTTCCTGCTCTCGCGGCAACAGCCCGACGGCGCGTTCGTCAACGTGGCGGGGACGGTCGATCCGAAATCCGCGCAGGGCCGGGCTTACAACACCACGATGGCGATCGTCGCCCTCCGCGCCCTCGGCAGCAAACCGCGGCACGACCCGCTGCCCGTCTTCGACGTCGTCCTGCAAGCCGACTACAAGGACCTGCCACCGTACATGACCAGCTTCTTCCCGCTGGCATATCTCGCATCGGACAAGCCGATCCCGCCGGAAGCCGACCGCAAAATCCGCGCGTTAATGGTCCAGACCGAGGACGGCTACCTGCACGAGCACATCGCCTCGACCTTCCACGCCGCGCACTACTATCGATTGCTCGGCCAGCCGACGCCGAAGGCCGACGCGATCGTCCAGCGCGTCCTCCGCGATCAGAAGAGCGACGGCAGCTGGCTGATCAACCCGCCGGCGCGGGACCGCCACGCCACCTTCGACGGCGTGTTTACTCTGCGACAACTCGGCAGGGACAGACCGGAATGCCGCGCGGCGATCGCGCGGGCGGCGAAATGGGCCGCGTCCTGTCAGAATCCGGACGGCGGTTTCGGCCATTTCCCGGGCAGTACGTCCGACGCGGACGCGTGCTTCTTCCACGCCGGGACGATGGTGATGGCCGGAGTGCTCAAGGCGGCGGATCCGCCGCCGAAGGACGGGCACCTGTTAGGGTGGGGGCACCTGTTCCCGGCGCCGAAATAAGCGGTTCGCGCTCCGCCGCGCGTCGCGGCTAAACGGTTAGCCGCGACGCGCAGTGGAGCGCGGCCGCCAGTCATCGCCCGCGCCCGAAATACTCGTTGACCTCGCGCGCCGCCTGCGGCGGCACGAGATCGGCGCCCGACTTCCCGTCGGACAGTTCGAACGCCACTCCCAGCGGCATCTTCCCCGGCCGCGCCCGCCGCGTATAGGTTCCCTCGCCCCAATGGTCGCCGACGGCGACAACGTCGAACCGGTCGATCGCCTTTTTCGACCGGTCATAGCCGATGTAGCCAAGGAGCCGCACGTCGAACCCGCGCTCGGCCTTCTCCACGTCCTCCTTCGTGGCGAGCACAGCCGGCCCGTCCAACCGCAACCGGACGGACGCCGGCGTGACCTCCTCGACGGTCAGCCGCAGATCCTTCGAGCGAATGTCCTCGCGCCGCCACATGTTCGGCTCGCCGCGGGTGTTGTCGGTCAAATGGAATCGCAGGATTCGCTCGGCGATCGCCGCCGGCACCGGAGCGCATTCACCCTTCTTCGGCTCGCCCGGGATGAGCGACCGCCACTCGGCCTCGGTTAGCCACAGGTGGTCGCGCGCGGCCGCGTCGCCGCCCAGCGTCCGGCACGTCCCGCGGCAGAACGAGTCCTTCTCGTGGTCGAGGATGCGCGTGGACACGTTCACGATCAACCCGCCCACCGGCGGCTTCCGCGCGTATTGCGGATCGACCTTCTTGAGGTCTTCGATTTTGACCGCGTCCGGCTTACGCCGCTCCTCGGGGAGCTTTTGCCATTCCCGCAAACCCTGCCGCAGCGTTTCCCGCATCACCTCAGGGTTTTGCCCCGCGTTCTTGTAAGCGAGCAATTTGCCGTCGGCCGTCAGACAGTAGATGCCCTGGCGGGTCGCCCCGCCTTCACCCTTTCGCGGCCCCTGACTGGCGACGCCGATGAAGAACTCGCCCTCCGCATCCTCACGGCGACGCTGGTACCAATCGTCGGCCGCGACCGGCACGTAATCCTCGCTGGCCATCCGGATCAGGTCGGCGTTCGAGAAAGCGAGCGCACGGCCCGCGACCCCGTTGTTTCAGGTACACCCGAGCGGGTGCCCGTCCATCTCCCAGAGCAGGATCGGCTTGCCCTGCTTGGCCGCGACCTGCCGCGCCTGCCAGAGGTCCGTCATCCACGGGATCTTCGCCCACTCGTCCTCGGTCTGGTCGGGCTTGATGAGCGCCTGCACCTTGGAAAACTGTTCCGGCTTGATCGGCTCGGCGGCCGGGGCGTGCAAGCCCGTCGCCAGCCAGGTCATTCCGAGAATGAACGAACGACGGAGGATGGATTTCATCGAGAAGACCTCAGGTAGGAGGACGAATCGGCGGGGTTCGACGGCAGGCACCGGTCGCAAACGCGGTACGCTCAGCTTAGCTATTGGACGGTACGACTTCAACCGGCGACCCGCGCTGATATGATGTCCGCTGGGACTCCTGTCGCTTGCGGCTATGCGGACTCACTCATGCGCATCCTGGTCACCGGCGGCGCCGGCTACATCGGCTCGCACACCGTCAAACTGCTGCTCGCCCGCGGCGACCACGTGCGCGTCTACGACAACCTCTGTCACGGCCACCGCGCCGCGGTCCCGGCCGACCGGCTCATCGTCGCCGACCTCGCCGACGCCGCCGCGCTCGACCAGGCGTTCGTGATGCACCGCATCGAGGCCGTCATCCACTTCGCCGCCTTCGCCTACGTCGGCGAGTCGGTCACCCAGCCGGCCCGCTATTACAAGAACAACCTCGTCAACGCGCTCGCCCTGCTCGACGCCGTCCGCCGGCACAACGTCGGCCGGTTCGTCTTCTCGAGCACCTGTGCGACCTACGGCGTGCCCGCGAAGCTGCCGATCACCGAAGACACGCCGCAACGGCCGATCAACCCGTACGGCCACACCAAGCTCGCCGTCGAGCGGGCCCTCGCCGACTATTCGAAGGCCTACAGCTTCGGCTACGCCGCCTTGCGCTACTTCAACGCCGCCGGCGCCGCGTCCGACGGCTCCATCGGCGAGGACCATCACCCGGAGACGCACCTGATCCCACTCGTCCTGCAGACCGCTCTCGGCCAGCGGCCGCACGTCGAAGTCTTCGGCACAGACTACCCGACCCCCGACGGCACCTGCGTCCGTGACTACGTCCACGTGGACGACCTCGCCGAAGCCCACCTGCTGGCCCTCGAGAAGTGTGAACCCGGCCGCGGGCTCTGCCTGAATCTCGGAACGGGCCGCGATTATAGCGTCCGCGAGGTGATCAAGACGGCCGAGTCGGTCACTGGCAAATCGATCGCCGTGAAGGAAAGCCCGCGCCGCCCCGGCGACCCGCCGGAACTGGTCGCCGCCGCCGCCAACGCGCGCGACACGCTCGGCTGGGCACCGCGCTTCCCCGAGTTGCGGCCGATCGTCGAGACCGCGTGGACCTGGCACCGCACGCACCCGAACGGCTATGGCGATCGCTGAGGGGGCTTTCGCTCATTTCGTCAGACAGCTACGACCCGGGCGCATGCTCCGTGTAGAATACTGACATGACCACGACGGCTACCCTCGAAAAGTTGTTCGACCCGGTCGGCCGGTGCCTCACACCGGAGGTCGCCCGTGCCCTCGTGGACCTTCGCGCTGATCCAGAGGTTCAGGCGCAGCTCGACGAGTTTGCCGACAAAAACACGGCAGGGCGGTTGACCGCCGAGGAGCGCGCCGAGTACGAGATGCTTCTCTCGGCCCTCAGCGTGGTCACCGTCTTGCAGTCGAAAGCGCGCGTGCTGCTCAAATCGACGGGCACGTAATGGACGCGGCCGTCCGCCAACTCGTTCGCAACCGGGCGGGCGAACGCTGCGAGTACTGCCGGCTGCCGCAGGCCGCGGTGCCGCTCATCTCCTTCCACGTCGAACACATTATCCCGCGTCAGCATGACGGCTCTGACGACCCAACGAACCTGGCGTTCGCCTGCCCTTGGTGTAACCGCGGCAAAGGCCCGAATCTGAGCGGCCGCGATTTGGAGACACACACGGTCGTGTCCCTGTTCAACCCGCGGACACAAACGTGGACCGAGCATTTCGCCTATAGAGGGCCGATCGTTGTTGGGCTTACACCGACAGGCCGAGCTTGCGTCCGCGTTCTGGCAATGAACCGCGCCGACGCGTTGGAGTTGCGGGCGTGGCTACTCCGAGAGGGCGTCCTTTAACCTTGCGAAATATCTGGTGCTCATATTTCACGGAATCGTCGTCTCACGACGACTCCGGAGCAAAACTGTCTCGGCACCGCGGCGCATGGCCGCCCGTTGGCTAAGTGCGTCTGTACGGATCGGCGGATCGGAACCAGCGTTTTTTCGTTTACATTCGCCGACCCGTCGAATACGCTGGGCGACGATAGATACACGTTCATCGCCGATCGATGCGCGGCCGCACCACGTGCTCGATCTGACCACTTCACGGCGAGAGCAGGTGCCCCCTAGTCTCTACAACAGGAGTCCGCCCAATGGTGTTTCCCCTCCCTCGTTGGTTCGCTGGCTCGTCCAGCCGGAAGCCCGTGCGCCGCACCCCGCGGGGCCGCTGGGCCGTGACCCGATTGGAAGATCGCACCGTCCCGGCCAACGTCGGCTTCGCCGTCGGTGTCTTCACCGGCCCCAACACCGCGATGTCGGTCAACGTTTTCAACCTCAG
>DATJGQ010000972.1:0-2355 GCA_035494815.1 Gemmataceae bacterium | reverse complement strand
GCTCCCTTCGGTGGCGGCGGAACGTTCCGCCGCCACCGAAGGGAGCGTGAACGCCCCGGTCGGGACGGACGCCGACCCCCTTCCCCGCGAGGATGAGCCATGTTTCGCCGCGTGTCCCTCGTCGCCCTGCTGGCGCTAACCGGTTGCCAGAGCGTCAGCGGCCCCTTAGCTTATCGCAGGCCGGAACGCGTGGACGACCCCCGCCTGCCGATTGACGAACAGAAGGCCCGCGGCCGAGAACGGTACTCGTACATCGAGGACGACCGCCTGACGCCCAAGACGTACGTGGACCGCCCGAGCACGATCGGCCGCTAAGCCCCGTCCGCACGCCGGCCCGCCGCAATCGCGGGAGGTGTCGCCGTGCGCCGGCTCTACACGCTCAGCCTGCTCTTGATCCTCGGCTGCCAGGCGCCGATGGCGCGGATCGCGCCGCAACCGCTGCCGGACGACACACCGCCGATGCCCTACGCGGACCTGGTGACGCGGCTGCGGCAGCTCGCGATGTCCGCGCACGAGGCGTTCTATCTCGATCGTTGGGACGAGGTCGAAACGACCTCGCGAGCCTTGCAGCAGTCCGCCCGATTCCTCACTAAAGCGTTGTCCGTTCCGCCGGATCGTGTCGCCGACCTCGGTCAACGTTCCGAGACGCTCGCGACCGACGCCGGCCAACTGCGCGACGCCGCGAAAGGGCGGCCGCCGGACGTGACGAACATCAACGCCATCCTGCAACGTATCCACCTGCAAGTCCGCGCCCTGCGCCCCGGAGCCTGATGCCGTGACGACGGAAACTGCATCGACCATCCCCCTCGACCTGCCGTTCTGGTTTAAGCAGCGCCAGGCCCGAGCCGAGCCGGCCGGCCCCGGCGTCTGGAAGCTCAGCGGCCCGAACCTTCCGGAAGCGGCGATCACGGTCCGCATGAGCGACGATCTGGCTTGGCAGGCTGCGCTTCTGGAAGGGGTCGGCGGCCCGGAACTGGCGATCTCGCTGCCGACGATTCCGACGGCCCGCGAGGCGTTACAAGTCGCGTTCGAGCTTTATCGCCAGCGGTTTGTGACGTGAGAGCGTTCGGCCCCCAATTCCGCCGGGCCGCCGCCGAATGACCTTCTGAGAGCCGATTTTGCGTTGCATCCCTGTTAAGCGGCCGGGACAATACGCGCACACGCATATCGCAACCACCCCGCGGGAGTCTCCTCATGGGCCTCTTGGACAAACTTCGCGGCGAACTGATCGACATCATCGAATGGACCGAACCGAACGGCAGCGAGCTGCTCGCTTACCGCTACCCGCGGTACCAGAACGAGATCAAGTACGGGGCGAAGCTGACCGTCCGCGAAGCTCAGGCCGCGGCCTTCGTCAACGAGGGCACGCTCGCCGACGTGTACAGCCCCGGCATGTACACGCTCGAAACGCAGAACATGCCAATCCTCTCCACGATCAAAGGCTGGAAGTATGGCTTCCATTCCCCGTTCAAGGCCGAAGTCTATTTCATCTCCACGAAACAGTGGACCGACTTGAAATGGGGCACGCAGAACCCGATCATGCTCCGCGACCCGGAGTTCGGGCCGGTGCGGATTCGCGCGTTCGGGACGTATGCCGTGCGCGTCAGCGACCCCGCGACATTCCTGCGGCAACTCGTCGCGACCGACCCGTCGTTCGAGACATATGAGGTCACGAACCAGCTTCGCAACATGATCGTCTCACGGTTCGTGGACGTGGTCGGGCAGGCGAAAATGGCGGTGCTCGACCTGGCGGGCAACTACGAGAAGCTGGCGACGCTCGCCCGCGACCGGCTGAGTACGGAGATGGCGAGCATCGGGCTGGCGTTGACGCTTTTCTACATCGAGAACATTTCCCTGCCGCCCGAAGTCGAGCAGGCGCTCGACACGCGGACGAAAATGGGCGTGCTTGGCAACATGGACCAGTTCACCCGCTACCAGACGGCCGAGGCGATCCGCGACGCGGCGAAGAACCCGGGCGGCGTCGCCGGCGCGGGCGTCGGCATCGGTGCCGGCGTGGCGATCGGCCAGCAGATGGCCGGCGCGATGGCGTCGCCCGGCGCGGCCGTACCGCCGCCGATCCCGAGCGCCGGCGGTCCGAGCTATTATCTCGGCATCAACGGTCAGCAAACCGGTCCGTTCGACATGGCCACGATTGCCGCCAAGGTCAAGGAGGGTTCGCTGTCGCGGGCCGCGTTGGTCTGGAAGCCGGGCATGTCCGGATGGATCGCGGCCGACAGCATCGCGGAGTTGAAGGACCTGTTCGCCGCGGCGCCGCCGCCGTTGCCGAAATAGCTCAAACGCGCCGGACATGGAGTGGGCCGCTTGCGGCTTAGCATGCGCACGCTAAGCCGCAAG
>DATJGQ010000971.1:0-8450 GCA_035494815.1 Gemmataceae bacterium | reverse complement strand
GCTCGAAGACTCGCGGGCCGGCGAAACGGAAACACTCTCCGATTGCTTTGGAGTCCATTTCATGCGCCTACCCCGTTGGTTCCGTCGACTCTTGATCCTGCTGCTTCTTGCCACGACCGCCGCCGGCGCGACCGCCGTCAGCCGCTCCCGATCGAATCCGCCCGCGCCGCTGCGGTTGCCGGCCGAAGTCCGTGGCCGGCCGGGACGGCTCGTCACCATTCAGGCCGATACCACGGCCGCACAAGTCCGCTGGCACGCCTGCCGCGGCCCGGACATGCCCGATCTTTGGCACTCGCCCGACGGCAAGACGCTCGTGCTCTCGACGCCCGCGGCCGGGCGATATGACCTGATCGCCTGGACCGCGACCGGCGGGTTGCCGAGCGAGGCGGTCGGGTGCACGGTCGTAATCGAATCGCCCGAGCCGCCGGTTCCACCCCAGCCGCCGGAGCCGGTCGATGCGTTTCAGACCGCGCTAAAGGCCGCGTGGGTCGCCGAGACGGCCGCGGACCGGGGCGCCCAGCGCGACCGATTGGCGAGCCTCTACCGCATCGCCGGCCAGGACACCGTTCGGCAGCCACAGCTCCACACCGTCGGCGACTTGCTCGCCGCGCTGCAGCAGGCGGCGAAGAGCGTCTTGCCGACCGATGCGCTCTCGAAAGTCCGCGCGGCCATCGCCGCGGAACTCCGCACCGCCCTTCCCACCAATCCCGACACGCCGCTCGACACCACGACCCGCGACCGCTGCGCCGAACAGTTCGCGCGGGTGGCAAAGCGCTTGGACGCCTTGCGATAGCGCAATCGGGTGCCATGTCCACGGCTCTGCGTGGGCATGGAGGCGCCTCCATGCCCACGCAAAGCCGTGGGCATGGCACCCGCTTTCCTCCGCCAAATCCCCGAGTCCTGCGAGGTTGCCATGACCGAAGCCGAAATCCGCCAGAAGTGCGGCTGGGTCCACCTGCCGCTCGAGATTGACGCCGTGCTGGCGACGCTGCCGGTGCCGCGGTTCGACGTCGCCGCGGCGCACCTGCTCGCCGAACCGCCGCCGGAAGCCGTATTTCTTTGGGATGCCTGCAAGAAGGTAACCGGCGGACACCTGGCGGCCCACGACCAGGACGGCGTCGGCTGCTGCGTCGGGGAAGGGTTCAGCTCGGCGGTCGAGTATCTGCAGTGCGTCGAGATCGCCTTGGGCAACGAGCCGGAGGAGTATCGGCCGATCAGCTCGGAGAGCGTCTACGGGCTCAGCCGTGTTGAAATCGGCGGCGGGCGGATCAGCGGCGACGGTTCGACCGGGGCGTGGGCGGCGAAAGCGGTGCAGGATTACGGCGTGTTGCCGCGGGCGTTAATCGGTGACGTCGATCTCCGTCACTTCAGCCCGCAGCTGGCGAGGCAATGGGGCGACCGCGGACTGCCGAGCGATCTCGAGCGCGAAGCGCGGCTGCATCCGGTGCGGACGGTGAGTCTGGTCCGGTCGTTCGCGGAGGCGCGGGCGGCGATCGCGCACGGTTACCCGGTGGCGGTGTGCAGCGATCAAGGGTTCGGTCTGAAACGTGACGGCGACGGGTTCTGCCCGCCACTGGGAAGGTGGGGCCACTGCATGTGCTTCATCGGTGCCGTCGGAGGCTCACGTCCGGGGTTGTGCTGTCTGCAAAGTTGGGGCCCGACGACGCCGGGCGGCCCGATCGGCATCGGCGATCATCCGGCGTGTGCGTTCTGGGTCGATGCGGCGATCGCCGACCGGATGCTCGGGGAGGGCGATAGTTGGGCGCTCAGCGCGTTTCAGGGGTTCCCGGCCCGGCGTCTGGATTGGGTGATCTGATCAGACATGTTTAGCGGCGACGCCCGAGTTGGCGGGTGCCATGCCCACGGCTTTGCATGGGCATGCAGGCGCCTGCATGCCCACGCAAAGCCGTGGGCATGGCACCCGGACCTTTGACCTGCGTTGCGGATGAACGAACCGGAGTTTGCAATGCATCTGCTGCTGATTTCGCTCAACATCCTGACGCCGGCCACCGACGCCGACGCATGCGCCGCGCTGGCGCTGGCGGTCGCCGCGAAGCCGGAGTCATACGAATCGCTGCGGGCTCGCGCGATCGCGGAACGACGCCCGCTCGTCGTCTGGGTCGGCGTGCGCCGGCGGGACCTCGAACGCGCCGACTGGCTGCCTTATCATTGCGAGTCGTTTCCCGACGCGACGGCACCCGGCGCGGTCGTCGGCCGACCGGCGGACGGCGAGCTGTGGCGTGCCGCCGACCTGCCGGTTGCGACTGTCAGCGCGGAACGGCTGACCGCGACCGTCGCGCCGCCCGCGGCGATCATTTTCCTTCCTCCGAACCGTTGCGGCCCCGGCGGATGTCGTTGACCGAACGATTCGTCGTTATCACATAGTTGGATCGGTCGATCCAACCGATTTTGACTAGTATCGGCGGCCCGATTATGATGGGATGGGTTTCGGGGCGGGGGACCGGCCCCCGCCCGTCGGGCATGCGAACCGGGGGCGGGCGGCCAGTGTCGTGAGTGTGTTCTGGCGGGAGGTCCGAGACGCCGCCGCCCGGCTGCTCCGCGAGCTGACCGGCCCGGCCCGGCCTCAGAGCCCGACCGCGTCGGCGGCCACCCCGGCCACGCCGCGACCCCTGCGGCCGCTCGTCCGGCTGCGGCTGACCGACGAGGTGAACCGGACGCTCTTCGACGAGTATGCCGCCCACCGCGCGACGCCGCGGGGCGAAGAAGAGACCGGCTGGGCGGTGCTCGGTCTGCGGGACGGCGACGAGGCGGTCGCCCTGGCCACGTTACCCGCGGGGGCCGAGCGAGAAGCGGGCGAGGCGCACGTGCGGTTCAACAGCGCCGCGCAGGCCCTCGCCAGCCGCATCGTCCGCCAACGGGATCGCCGGCTGACGCTGTTGGGTGTGGTGCACACCCACCCCGGCAGTTTGCGGCACCCCAGCGACGGCGACTATCGCGGGGACAGCCGCTGGGTCGGCCAGTTGCGAGGCGGCGAAGGGGTCTTCGGCGTCGGCACGGCCGACGCCAAACCGGGCCCGGCCGCGGGCGTCGCCTGGCAACCGGTCCCGCACCGGCAGTGCCTCGACAAGTTCTGCCTGTCATGGTACGCCTTAGGGGAAGGCGATCGGAGCTATCGGCCGCTGCCGGTGGAGATCACGCTCGGGCCGGACCTGGCGACGCCGCTGCGGGCGGTGTGGGCGGAAGTCGAGGAACACGCCGACCGGTTGGACCGGCTGGCCCGCCAACAGGCGGGCATGACATTCGATGTGATTCATGGCCGGCAGAAACCGGCGCTGGCCGTGAAGGTTGCCCTGGCCGACGCGAGCGAATCGGTCCGAATTGTGCTGGAGGGTAAAGAGGTCCGCTACTACTTGGCTCGCGGGGCCGAGGTGCTGGCCGCCGATATGCGGGAGGCTCGGGTCGATCAAGGGCTCTATCTGCTGCTGGCCGAGCTGGCCGCCCGCGATTAAGCTCAGTTTGGTTCGGTGCGTCCTTTTTCAATCGGAAGGAGTCACTCCCATGGACTTCCGCCCCCTCAACGACACGGAGCGGCGCAACCTGATCACCGCCCTGCGGGGCAACGCCGATCGCGGCCTGTCGCTGCTCATGGACCGCCGCGACACCAGCTTCCTCGGCACCGCCGAGGAGGTTCCCGACGAGGAAGTGATCAACGCCATCAAGTCGGTGCCGTGCCACTACTAGCAGTGGTTAGTAGTTAGTTGCTAGTTGTTAGTGAAGACGGAGCGGCTCCGGCTGTTTACTACTAACCACTAACCACTAGCAACTAACCACTGGTTATGGGGCTCCTCGATTCCGAGGCCGGCAAGCGGCGGTTGTTGAGCGTCGAGATCCCGGTGATCGAGCGCTACAACGAAGGCCGCGAGCCGGCGTACAAGATCCAGGTCAGCCGCCTGGGCGGGTCGCTGGTGTTGCGCTACCGGCTCAAACCGGGGCACAACCCTTACCAGCTCGAAACAAGATTGCTTTCCAGCTACCCGACGGTGCCGCCGGAAACGCGGGTGCTGACGCCGCTGAAACATTGCCCGCATCTGCTCGAAGGGCAGACGCTGTGCCTGTGGCGGCAGGGTTCGACGCGGGCGGCGAGCCGCTGGGACCCGTCGCAGTACACGTGCATCTTTGCGATCCAGGCGGCGTGGCGGTGGCTGGCCTGTTACGAAATCTGGCACGACACGGGGGAATGGCCGTTGCCGGAAGCCAAGTGATGACAAGGTGACAAGGTGACAAGGTGACAAGGTGACAAAGCCTCGACACGGTCCCGGCGTTTTCACCTTGTCACCTTGTCACCTTGTCACCTTGTCACACTCGTGACGAGGATTCATCACCTTGGCTCACATCTTCCAGGTCGGGGCGGGCAGCGGCGGGATGCCGGTGCTGGACGCGGTCGCGCGGGACGACCGCGTGTCGTGCGTCACGCTCGTCGAGCCGGACGTTTACAAGCCGCACAACGTCGTTCGTCATCTATTCCCGGCGTCGGCCGTCGGTCGGCCGAAGGGCGAACGCGCGGCCGAATGGCTCCGCGAGCGGCGGCCGGACCTGGAAGTTCGCGTCCTGGCCTGCGATTTGCTCGACCCGAAGATGCAGGCGGATCTGTCGGACGCAGCGGCGGCGGCCGACGTCGGCATCTGTGCGGCCGACAACGAACCGGCCAAGTACCACTTCGACGCGCTCATGCGGGGCGCGAACAAACCGTGGACGCTCGGCGAAGTACTTTCGGGCGGCATCGGCGGGTTTGTGCACCGCTTCGTCCCGGGCGGGCCATGTTATGGCTGCGTCGCCAGCCACCTGCGGCGGTCCGTCACGGTCGATCAATCGAAAGCGCCCGACTACTCGGCCCCCGGAGGGCCGGTCGAGGAGGCGACGATCCCCGCGGGCATGGCGGCGATCCACGCGGTCGCGGGCCTGCACGCCGTTGTGACGCTCGACTTACTAGCCGACCCGGCGGGCGATCCCGGCTTCACGTCGCTGCTCTTGAGTCTGCGGCGGGTGGACGGAGTGTTCGCCGAGTCGTTTCGGCCGTTTAAGTTTCGCATCCCGCGGGCGGCCGATTGCTTGATCTGTCGCCCGCAGCCGCCGACCTCTCCGGCCGTGTCGTCGGAGGACCTCGATGTGGCCCTTCATCAAGCGCTGGCGCGACTGGGCGATGCATGACCTCTGGCCGTTATCTCGGATCGGCGGCCCGCATTCGCAGGCCCTGGCCTACAGCTTCGAGAAGGCCGGGCTGACGCTCGCGAACCAGCCGATCCCCTGGAACGCCGAGGCCGTCGTCGTCGAGGCGCAGCTGCACCTCAAGGCGTCGCTCCGCCGCAAGGGCGACTTCATGTTACGGCTGCCGGGCCGCGAGCCGGTCGCGGCGGACAGCCTGCGGCGGGACGAAGCCGACGGACGGCATCGCCTTTTCTTCCGTCTGGCTCCGCCGCCGGCGCAGACGGTCGTCGCCGAACTGTTCTGGCAGGGCCGATCGCTCGGTCAACTCACGCTGCCGGTGCTCGACGCGGCGGCGTTCCTCGCGGGACTACGGCTGCAATTGCCGACATTGAACGTGCGCCTGGGCGAGCAGAGCGTTGCCTGCCAGACTTTCGTGGCCACGCAGTGTCGCGGTCTGGTGGCGACCGCGTTACTGGTCAGCCCGGTGAGCCTGGCGCCGCTCGCGGACCTCGGTGTGCGGGTCGAGTTCCGCTCGGAGCGCGGTAGTGCGATCTGCGACGTGCCGGTGCCGCTCTGCAGTTCGCAGCTCGCCGGGCGACAGGCGCTTCTGACCGCCGTGCCGCCGCGGTTTCCGCGCCGCATCGGGACATGGACGGCAACCTGGTACGTGGCCGACTGCGCGCTGGCAACACACCGGGTGCGGGCGATCTCGCAGGCCTCGTTCCAGCGGTCGCTGCGGGTCTCGGACACGCGATTCCTCGTGGAGTCGGCCAAGGAAGGTCTGCGACTCTGCCGCCAAGTACCGCCGTTGTCCGGCCTGACGCGTCTGGGGCCGTGTTTTATGGTCAGCAGCCGGGAGCCGGGTATGGCCGGATTGGTCAAGTTGCAGGTGCACGCGCAAGTGCCGAACGCGACGAAGCAGCCGCCGCCGTTGGAGCAGACGACGCTCGTCACCGACGGCCCGACGCTGTTCGCGCCCGGGACGCTCGACGCGGCCGACCTGGCTCAGGTCACGACGTTCGAGCTGCGTCAACGAGGTGAGGTGCTCGGCGTGCTGTCACTCTGCCCGGTGCCGACGGCGACGTTCACGAGCGAGGGAGGCTTCAAGGCGCCGACGGAATTTGCGTGGACGCCGACCGCGGATGAAGAACTGACCGAGCGGTTAAGCAAGCTGATGGAGGGATTCAAAGGATAGGTGATACGCGACGCTTCGCAGAAGCGTGAGAGTCTCTCACGCTTACGCGAAGCGTCGCGAAACTCAATTGACCGGTCGTTCGAGTACCCCCGCCAAGCGCCTCACGCGTTCCAGTAACCGATCGAACTCCGCGAAGTCGAGCGACTGCGCCCCGTCGGAGAGCGCGTGCGCCGGGTCGGGGTGTACTTCGATCAATAGGCCGTCCGCGCCCGCGGCGAGCGCCGCCAGCGCCATCGGCGGGACGAAATCGCGCTTGCCGGTGCCGTGGCTCGGGTCGACCAAGATCGGCAGGTGGCTGACGCGCTTGGCCGGCGGAATCACGGACAGGTCGAGCGTGTTGCGGCTGTGGTCGGAGAAGGTCCGCACGCCGCGCTCGCAGAGCACGACTTGGTAGTTGCCACCGGCCATGACATACTCGGCGGCCATCAGCCAGTCTTCGAGTGTCGCCGCGAGCCCGCGCTTGAGCAGCACCGGCTTGCGGGCGCGGCCGACCCGCTTGAGCAGACTGAAGTTCTGCATGTTCCGAGTGCCGATCTGGATCACGTCGGCGGCCGCCTCCACGACATCGGCTTCGGCGGCATCCATCAGTTCGGTGACAATGCCGATGCCGGTTTTCGCGCGGGCCTTGGCGAGGATGTCGAGCCCTTCCTGGCCCATCCCTTGAAATGCGTAGGGGCTCGTCCGCGGTTTGAACGCGCCGGCGCGCATCAGCTTGACGCCCCGATTCATCAGGTGTTCGGCCGTACGCAGGATCATCGCCTCGTTCTCGACCGAGCACGGGCCGGCGATGAGGGTGAACGTGCCCGGGCCGATCGTCGTCTGCGGCGTCTTGACGGTCGTGTCGGCCGGGTGCATCTCGCGGCTGGCGAGCTTGTACGGCTTGGTGACGCGGATCAGTTCCTTGACCCCGGGCAGCAGTTCCAGCGGCCGCGGGTCCACCGCCCCGGTGTTGCCCGTAATGCCGATCGCCACGCGGGTCGCACCGGGCAGGGGGTGCGGCGTGAGCTTGAGCTGCCGAATGGCGTCGAGGACTGCCGCGAGTTGCCGTTCGTCGGCGTCGGAATGCATCACGACGAGCATAATCAATTCACCGGAATTCCCGGAGTTTGAAGAACCAAGCTCAAGATAGCAGGTGGGGGCATTGTCGCTACTCTTCGCCGACGAATACTTGCAACAGCCACCGCTCGTCGCGATCCATCTCGACCCACCGCGATAGTGTCAGGACGACCGCCAGCGCGAATCCGGCGGCGAATCCAACGAGATGTGCGACGTAGCCCAACAGGTTCTCCGTCCCGTCCAAGAGCCCCCACACGTCGAAGGCGAACCAGAGCGCAACCATCCAGAAGCTGCTCACGGAAAATGTTCCGACATTCGCCGTGTAGAAGAAGATGTAGCCGTACCAGCAGGTGATCTCGTTCAGTGCGTACCAGACGACGAACATGCCCACGATGCCGTTGATCGCGCCGCTCGCACCGACGCCCCTGCCACCCGTAACCGCGACCGCCATGAGACCGGCGAGCATCCCCAACCCGAAGTAGATGAACGGATAGGCGAGGTTCCCGACCTTGGCACAGACGGCATTCCCGAAGACCCACAGGAAGATCATGTTGCCGAACAGATGAATCAGGTCGCGGTGGACGAGCACGTGGCCCACGACTCCGAACCAACTGTCGCCGCCGATGACCAGGTTCCGGCCCAGCGGCGTCAGCTTGTCGGACCACATGCACAGTGGAAAGAACAGCACGGTGACGCCGATTAAGACCCAGTTCATCCAGGGTCGGCACCGCATCGGGACGTCGACATGAATGGGAACGAGGATGAAGAACATCGCGGTCGCCGCCGGACACTTGCGGTAGTCAAATCATGGCGCTTGGACAATCATGTCGCGGTCGTCTACCGCGGCCCCTGCCACGTCTCCACGTCCGCGCGGGAGTGCGGCGACCATCCGGTCGCGTGGGTGATTTCGCGGACGGCTTCCTGCGCCTCGGGGCCGACTTGCGGGAGTTGTGCGAGCGGGACGCGCGGGCATTCGCGGTAGACGATCAGGTCGTCCGGGCTGGTGGTGAAGAGCGGCATGACGCCGGTCAGC
>DATJGQ010000970.1:0-2778 GCA_035494815.1 Gemmataceae bacterium | reverse complement strand
GTCGGGTATCAGTTCGATGTTCGGAATTGCACCGCCTGCGACTATTTCAAGCCCGTACGCGCCGCTCGTCCGGCCTAGCGCAGACGCGAACGCAATTGCTACTGTAGCCAGCCCTTCTGTAGCAAACCAATTCAACTTCCTACGGCTGGGGTGTAAGGAATTCTCGTAACCCCCTCCAAATCCAGCAGATTACCCCATCTGTGACGCCAAAATCGTGGCACAGAACTTGATAACGATGGGGTCCGATGGGACGCGGCTCAACTGAATGGCGGGTCGAAGACGATCCGCCAGCGAGTGATCGCGATCAGCCGGACAAAGCCCCGGATTTGCCGCCTGACACGCCGCGGCCGCCGCGCGTGCAGGAGCCGCCCCCGCAGCCACAATCCAAGGGTCCATACGTAGTTCGCGCTAACTAATGAAGACGGAGGCTAGGGTGTATACAGGAGAGCGCAAAGAACGACGCGGGTTCGCATCGATGTCGCCCGAAAAGCAGCGTGAGATCGCCAGCAAAGGCGGCCGCGCGGCGCATGAAAAGGGAACGGCCCACGAATGGACGGCCGACGAACCGCGCAATGCCGGACGGAAGGGCGGGCAGGTCAGCCGTGGCGGACGCGGCCGGCTGGTCGTCCCGACGGAAGACGCACTGACCCCCGGCTCTGCGATCGAGGGTCCGAGCGACGAAAACCTGACGGCCGATCGTGCGGAGTGAGAGCGGCCGACCGACGACATTGGAGGCGACGAACAATGGCAAGACGCGTAGCCGTGGCCTGGGTATTCGCCCTCGTCGCAGCGGCGACAGCGAATGCGCAATCCGGCTCTTCAGGGACGTCAACGGGGCAGAGTACGACCACCGCCCCACCACAGTCCACCTCGCAGACCGTCACCACGGAAACCCGTCCGGCCACGACGACGTTCTTCGGCGACACTGGGCTGTGGTTTGTACCGACCGGCGAGATCCTTCCGAGCGGTAAGTGGTCGGCGACGGTCTACCGCCGCGGCACCAACTGGCAGGAGGGGTACACCAACGTCGCCGACTTCGCCGGGACGTTTGGCGTCGGGATCAAGGATCGGGCGGAGATCTTCGGGTCGTTCCTGGTCGATACCCGCATCGATCGCGACGTGCGGCCGGTCTTCGTCCCCTCGCATCCGGAGTTCGGCAGCTTCATCGACCGCTATCCGCGCGTGCACGAGTATTGGACCGGCAACCACGTCGGCGACTTCTACATCGGCGGGAAGATCAACTTCCTGTCGGAGTCGCGGCAGAACCCGGTCGCGCTCGCGCTCCGCGGGTTGGTCAAGATTCCGACCGCCGACAAGGACGTCGGCAACGGCACGGGCAAGGCCGATGGCGGCGCCGACCTCATCGTCAGCAAGGAAGCGGCGAAGCTGGTGGAAGTGGCCGCCTTCGGGGGGTTTGAGAAACGCGGACAGCCGGATGGCTTCGACATTCCGGGCAGCGCCTTCCGGTGGGGGGCCGGCGTCGGCTTCCCGTCGCGCAACTGGCTGCGGGTCACCGGCGAAGTGAACGGCTTCCTGGTCTCGGACGACACGGCGACGGCGACGACGCGGCTGCTGGCGGCGGATGGGTCGTTTTCGCCGCTGACCGCGGAGACGCAGAACATCACCCGCGCGACGCTGGCGTTGACGGCGCAGACGAAGAAAGGGATTTTCTTCGGCGCCGGCGTCAGCTGGAACGTGCCGTCGCACGCGCGCGACGTGGCGTTTGGCGAAGACCACGAAGAAGTGCTGAGCGACTACTACGACATGCAGTTCCGCATCGGGTATCACCCGGGCGTGAAAATCTTCGCGCCGCCGCCCCCGCCGCCGCCCCCGCCGCCGCCACCGCCGCCCCCGCCGGAACATACCCTGACGGTGAAGGCGCAGTGCGATCCGTGCACGGTGGAAGTGGGGAAGACGTCGACGGTCACGGCGGTGGCGCAGGATTCGATTGGCTGCGCGGTCACCTATCGGTGGAGCGCGCCGACCGGGACGCTGGCGCAGCCGGCGGAACGCTCGACCATCTGGACGGCGCCCCCACAACCGGGCACCGTGCCGGTGACGGTGACGGTGACGTGTCCGACCGACAACAAGACGGCGTCGGATACGGTGAACATCCAGGTGACGCAGCCGCCGGTCAAGCAATACACGTTCGAGGATGTGTATTTCGACTTCGACCGCTACTCGCTGCGGCCGGAAGCGACGCGGATTCTGGACGAAGCGATCGCGGCGCTGCGGGAATCGCCGACGCTGCGGCTGGAAATCGAAGGCCACACCTGCAACATCGGGACGGCCGAATACAACCTGGCGCTGGGCGACCGGCGCGCCAACGCGGTCAAGGACTACCTGGTCAGCCGCGGCGTGTCGACGGATCGGCTCCGGACCGTGAGCTACGGCGAGGAACGGCCGAAATACGACAACGCTCGTGAAGAGACGCGCCGACTCAACCGTCGAGCGGCACTGGTTGTGAATCTGAGGTAAGTGTGCGATTCATTCACCTCTACCTGGTTGGCTACTTTCTGTTGATCGTCGGCGCCGGCCTCGCCCTGTGGCAGGCCGGCGTCCTCGCCCGTATCGGCGGCATCTGGATCGCCATCGGCTGCATCATCGCGTTGGGTTTGGGCGTGATGCTGGCGGTGAGCGCTGGAAAACCGACGGTCACCCGCGAGTAACTGAGTCTGCGCAGCTGGGTCAGGTAGGTCGCGTGGGATTACCCAGGTCGAGATAAGACCTGTTCGATTCCGCCGGCCCCCCACCCTCCCATCCGATCCACCACCCAAC
>DATJGQ010000969.1:0-2979 GCA_035494815.1 Gemmataceae bacterium | reverse complement strand
GCCGGCCGGCGAAATGAAAGGATTATCCGCGAACGCCGTCGACGGTTGTCGCATCGGACGAATGACTCGCCGCCCGCTGCGCCCACGTTCGATCCATCGCCGCCTTAATGACGGCACTGTGATGCAGAATCTGCATGAACGACTCGTGCCCGAGCACCAGCACGTCGAGCGGCCCTTCCGCCTTGATCGACGCGGTCCGCGGGATGCCGCTCAACAGGGCTCCTTCTCCGAAGTGATCACCCTCCCCAAGAACCGCCATCGGCGCCGCCGACTCGTTCACGTAGACGCCGGCTTTACCTCTCTCGATCAGGTAGAACTTGTCGCCGGGGTCGCCTTGGTGGAAGACGAACTGCCCGGCCTCGTAATGGGCGCGATTCAGTCGCTCGGTCTGCCAGAGGTTAAGTTGCACGATGTCGCGGGGGAAGAAGAGCTGCCAGAGCCAATCGAACGCGATCTGCACCTTGCGCGCGAGCGTCGGCATCTTGCTCAGATAGACGCCCCGCCACATGAACCAGGCGAGCAGGCCCGAAAAGCGCAGGCCGAACACCTGCCCGACCGCCCGCCGTTCGCCGATCGACGCGAACGCCCCGAGCGGCTTGAACCGGAACGGCTCCGTCGGCTTCCCGGCGAGCGTAGCGGCGAGGTTTCGCGCGACCGCCTTCGCCTGCCGCACGGCGAATTGCGCAGTCGGCGGCGACGGCTGGTTGTCGTGCGCGTTGGGAACGGCCGCACAATCACCGAGGGCCCAGACGTTGTCGTGGCCTTTGACGCGAAAGTCCGGTCCGGTCTCGAGCCGCATCCCGGAAAGAGGCAGGCCGGTTTCGGCGAGGAGCGGGTTGACCGTGTTGCCGATCGTGCAAACGACGGTCGCTGCGGGGACCTCGTCTCCGCCGTGCAGGCGGACGCCGCGCTCGGTCACCGCCGCCGCCCGCGCCTTGAGGCGAACGTCGATGCCGCGCTCCGTCATCTTGCGACGAGTGAACTCGCCCAACGTTTCGGGCAACTCGGGCAATAGCCGCTCACGACTATGCAAAAGCGTGACTTTGATCTCGCCGCGCGGGATGTCCGTGTAGTATCGCAGGCTCGCGTTCATGAGGTCGGCAATCTCGCCCGCCAGTTCCACGCCGCTGAACCCGCCGCCGACGACGATGACGGACAGCAACAATCTTCGCCTCGCCTCATCCGGCTCGACCTGGGCCTTCTCCAAAAGGCCGATGAGATGGTTGTGCAGGACCAGCGCGTCGCCCATCGTCTTGATCGGCCAGCCGTGCGCGGACATGCCCGGGACGATGTCGAGCTTGACGACTGAGCCGCACGCGAGGACCAGGTGCTCGAAGGCTTGTCGCGCCGTCCGGCCGCCTGACATCTGGTATGCGACTTCGCGAGCACCCAGATCAATGCCGGTGACGCCCGCCGTTCGACAGTGCACGCGGCGGACCATTTGCCGGATCGGCCAAACTACGTGCATCGGATTGATCGATGAGCCGACGACGTTGCCCAACAGCGGCGTGAAGACGAGGTGATTCTCTTCGCTGAACAAAACGATCGGCCGATCGGCCGGCAGACTGCGCTCGAGATGACGCGCGACGTACACGCCGGCAAAACCGCCGCCGACGATTACGATGGGACGACTAGACGAGTCCATACAGGATTCAGGAGTCAGGAATCGGGAGTCAGGAGTCAAAACTCATCTTACAGACTCCTGACTCCCGATTCCTGACTCCTGAATCAGAACGCCATCCCCAGCCGGAAGAACACGCCTTCGAGGCTGACGTCGCTGCGGCGGCGGCCGATCTTGCCCTCGGCGAAGTCGTCGATGAAGTACGGCGAGTCGAACAGGTTGAACCAGTTCGCGATCTCGTAGCCGACGCTCGCGGTGAAGTTGCGGTACTCCCACGAGAGGCCGCTGGCCAGTTCCAGCACCGGGACCGTTTGCACCGAATGGTCGCGGACGTCGGCGTTGAGGATCAGACCGCCCGAATTCGTCTCCCGCAGTCGACTGCAGGAATCGCCGACCAGGAGCGATCCCCGGGCCCGCGTGAATAACCGGAACCCGCGGCCGAGCACCCAGTCACCCTGGCCGCCGACGGTCAGGCCGAAGCCGTCGAATGCCGCGCGGCTGCGGACGTGGGCGCCGTCCGCGTCGCCGCCGAAGTAGAACGCGTCGAGCGACTGATCGATCGACGCCCACCGCATGCCGCCCGAGACGCGGAACGCGAAACTGTCGTCGATCGTAAACCGTCGTGCGGCTTCCAGGTCGAAGACGTTGAAGGTGATGCCACTGCCCGCATCCGCGGTGAGGGCGCGATCCACAATGCCGGGGCGGGTGAGCGTCGGATAAAGGACGCCGCCGGGGGGGGCGGCCGCGCGGCGGTCATCGCCGCTGTGCAGGTACATGTAAGTGAACATCGTCTCCCAGCAGGAATCGGCCGGCCGGTAGCCGATGCCGGCCCGGAGCCCGCTGACCGTCGGCCATTCGACCGACTTGACCTTCCCCTCGGGCGTAAAGTCATCGAACGGGTCGACGAGCGCGAAATCGAGATCGCGACGGCGCGGACGGACGAGCAAGTATTCCGCGGACGTCAGGATGGCGCGCGGGCTGCTCGGGCCGGGGACGATTTCCGAAATCGTGACTTGCCGGCCCGGAACCTCCGGCGGTGTCAGATCCACGACCGGAGGCGGCGCCGGGGACGGAGGCGGCGCGGACAGGGGCTGCTGAGCCACGGCGACGGTGACGGCGAAGAGGACGTATGCCAATCCGATCAGCAAGTGGCCCGTGGTCCGGAACATGACCAAACCTCCGCGACGCCGGCGCAGCGCCGGCATGGTGGCGGGCTATAACCCCGGACGGCGGCGGCGACAAGACGAACCATCTAGGTGGTTAGGTGGTTAGGTGGTTAGGTGGTTGGGTGGTTGGGTGGTTAAAGAACAAACCCAACCACCCAACCACCCAACCACTTAACCACCTAACCACCCAAC
>DATJGQ010000968.1:0-4174 GCA_035494815.1 Gemmataceae bacterium | reverse complement strand
TCTTGCGAGACGCCACCGTTCGCCGGGAACGCTTCGTTCAAAATGAAACTGGTGTGCTTGATACAGATAGCAGGGCGGCGGCGAAGGCGGGTTTGCTGGTTACAAAGACTAGTCCGGCGACGAATTTCCATATCCTGGAGTGTTCTCGCGCGCTGGGGGGAATCACGCGTGTCCGCTCTTGCTTTGCGTCTTGTCGCGGCGGCCGGCGTGCTCTTGCTCGCCGCGTGGCTCACGGTCGCCGGGCCGCCCACGTCCACGTCAGTCGAGCAGACCGAACCCGGCAGCGGCCCGCCCGCGCAAGTCGTCGCCAGTTTCGACGGCCTCGGCGAGGGTTTCAAAGGCCCGCAGGGAACGGCGAGGCTCCGCAACCCGTCGGATAACTCGCTCGCCGTCGGCCCCGACCACATTATGCAGACCGTCAATTCGAAGATGGCGATCTTCACGAAGAAGGGCAAAAAATTCGACACCACCGGCGAGGTGCTCTACGGCCCGGTCGACACCGGCAACGTTTTCAAAGGTTTCGGCGAGTTCGGCTCCCTCAACGGCGGCGACGCCGTCGTCCGCTACGACCAGCTCGCCGACCGTTGGCTGGTCATCATTCCGATCTTCCGCCGCCTGCCGTTCAAGAAGAACGATCCGCCAGGTAAGAGCGGCGGTCCGGTGCAGGTGAGCCTCCGCGGCGTCGAGGGCCAGCCGGGGCCTGCGCAGGTGCTGTACCAGCCGACGGCCGAAGAGGCCGGGCAGCCGCGCGGCGCGCGACCGCCGGGCCGGCGGGCGGAGGGCTCTTTTGCGATCTGCTACGCCGTCAGCACCAGCCCCGACCCGCTCGGCTCGTACTATCGCTACATTTTCGAGCGGCCGCTATTCCCCGACTACCCGCGGCCCGCGGTCTGGCCGGACGGCTACTACGTCACGACCAGCACCGGCGACGACGTCATCCAGAAGCACGTCTACGTCGTCGACCGCGCGAAAATGCTCCGCGGCGAGGACGCGAGCGAGCAGGGCTTCGTCATCGACGATGTCAATTTCCTCGTCCCCGCCGACCTCGACGGCAAGCAACTGCCGCCCGCGGGTGCGCCGGCGTTCGTCTTAGCGGCCGGCGGGACGCAACTCAAGAAAGTGTTGACGGACGACGGCGTCTACTGTTGGAAGTTCGCCGTCAATTGGCAGGACCCGTCGAAGTCGAAGCTGGAAGGCCCGGTGAAGATCCCGGTCGCACCGTACGAGTACCTCGGCGGCGGGCAACTGACGCGGACCGTCCCGCAGCCGGATTCAACCACCAAACTCGACGTGCAGGGCGACAAGTTGATGGCCCGCGTGGTCTACCGCCGGATCGGCGACCGCGAGTCGATCGTGGCGGCCCACTCGGTAAAGACCGCGACCGGCGCCGGCGGTCTCCGCTGGTACGAGTTCCGCCTCGACACTCGCCGCGACGTGCGCCTCTACCAGCAAGGCACCTACGCCCCCGACGGCTCCTACCGCTGGATGCCTAGCCCGGCCCTGGACGCCCGCGGCAACCTCGGCGTCGGCTACTCGTTCGGCGGCACCCCGCATTATCCCGGCCAGCGGTTCGCCGGCCGCCTCGCTGACGACCCCCCGTGCGTGCTCACGACCAAAGAAACGGTCCTCGCGGAGGGCCACGCGTCTCAGTCGTCCGGGTACCGCTGGCAGGACTACACGCAGACCGCCGTCGACCCGACCGACGATACCACGATCTGGTACACGGGCGATTACTTGAAGGAAGGCGCCACCAATTATTCGACGCGGATCGGCGCCTTCCGCCTCGTCGGCCCGGACGTGGCCCCGGTCAAATAGCACAATTTGGAGACAACACATGCGAGACGCCATGTCAAAACCCCTCCCCCGGCCCCTCCCCGAAGCGGGGAGGGGAGAAAGACGGGCTTTACTCCCCTCCCCGCTTCGGGGAGGGGCCGGGGGAGGGGTTTTGTTGGCGGTGTTTCTGGCATTGACCGCACCCGCAACCGCCGCGGATAACGACCCGCCGAAGGTGACCGAGATTCCCGAGGCCGTCATCGAGAAGTTCAAGCTGGACACGACCTTCTACAAGAAGCACCTGGACTACAAGGGCTTCTCGATCATGAGTTCCGCAAAGGTCTCGGACGAAGCGCTGCTCGAAGCCCGTTACCTGATCGATCGCCTACTCGGCGACCGCGAGGACATCCTCAAGGCGATGATCAAGCGCGGCTGCCGGTTCATGGTGATGGCCCCGACGGAGATGACGACCGACGTGCCCGAGCAGCGTCGCCTCAAGGACGACCCGAAGACCAACTGGGACCGCCGCGCCCGCGGCCTGGGCGGCAAACTGTCGTCGTGCGGCGAGGAGAATCTGCTGAACCTCAAGGGCGATCGCTACAACCGCGAGAACATCCTGATCCACGAGTTCAACCATGCCATCCACCAGCAGGGCCTCCGCGAGGTCGATCCAAGTTTCAACGACCGGCTGCGGGAAGCGTACCGGGCCGCGATGGACAAGGAGTTGTGGAAGGGCACCTATGTCGCGACCAACCCGGGCGAGTATTGGGCCGAGGGCTGCCAGGCGTATTTCGACTGCATGCGTCCGCAGTACGGCGCGAACACGCGAGAGAAACTCGAAAAGTACGACGAGGCGCTGTTCAAGCTGGTGGACGAGGTCTACAAGCAGTCGAAGTTCCGCTACCAGCGCTACGACCAGCGGAAGGCGAAAACGGGCGACGCGGCCGCGGATAGGCCACCGCGACACGGTGATTAAACCAACTCGGCCGCCACTTGCGTTAGTACAGGTCGACAGCCAAATCCCAAGGGGACGACCGACATCGTCGCGTCGACTCCGCCGCGTTCGCGGTCAATTTGACCTATATTTGAGAACGCATCGGACCCCGATTCGCCGCGAGTGCGCTTGGCGCCGGACTCATGGGTGTACGCCGATGAAGTGTCCCACCTGCGATACACTCGTCCGCGAAACCGATCGCATCTGCTTCACTTGTCGCACGCGCCTCAGCGGTCGCTCAGACCCCGCCGCCGCGGGGCGTATGAGTCAACTCGTGTTAGCATCGGGCGTGTGTTTCGGCTACATGCTCACCAAAGGCGCCGACATCAAAACTCTTCTTCCATTCATCGTTTGTGTCGTTGTCGTGCTGGGGCTGGTCCGGCTGGGGATGTTCCGAAGATAAAAGCACATTTTGCCACTCCGGCGTTCTCGCGGCTCGGCATCCGCCGAACGGATTTGGATGTCGGCGGCGAAAGGATTGAACACCACTTCTATCCTTGCTCAAATGATATTGCGCCGTGGACGTACATGGACGCCATGACTTGGGCACGCGAATTGGCGACTGTCACGGTCTCGAGTGGACTTGAAAGCGAGGCGACTCGCCATGTCGCGTGAGCAGTGCTGCGTGTTCGTCGCCGAAAGTTTCGCGGAAGCGGAAACCGTCGCCGCCTTTCTCAGCAGTGAGGGTGTACCCGCGTCGGTGATCGACCCGTCCACCGTCGGCGGCATGGAGGGCCTGTCGCTGATGGCCGGTGCCTCGACGGGCGGTCGGGAGGTCTGGGTCCGCAACCCGACCGCCGCACAATACGCCCGGAAATTGCTCGCCGACCATGCCCACGAGCTTCGATCCAATCGTGAACAACGCACCGGGCTGATCCAGGTAGACTGCGAGGAGTGCGGCGCGATGGTGAAGTTCCCCGCGGAGAAGGCGGGGACGGTGCAGGAGTGCCCGAACTGCATGGCGTACCTCGACGTGCCCGACCCGGACGACGAGTGGGCCGACGAGGATACGGCCGGCGACGGGCCCGGGGCCGAACCGTGACCGCCGGCCCCGACCCCCGGACGACCACTCTGGCGATCGACGGCGACCTGGTCGGTCAAACTCTGGCCGCCGCCCTTCGCCGCGCCAAACCCGAACTCTCCTGGTCGCAGGCCCGTCGGCTGATCGAAACGCGCCACGTCCGCATCAATGGCGAACTCTGGCTCGACCCCGCGCGGCGACTCAATACCGGCGACGTCGTCGAAGTCCTGGCGCGGCCCGAGCGACTGCCCAAGGCCTTTGCGCAAGACCTCGTCGTGCGGCATCTCGACGATCACGTCGTCGTCGTCGAGAAGCCGGCCGGCATCAACACCGTCCGCCATCCGTCCGAGCTAAATTGGGATATCGTCCGCCGCGGATTGTCGCCG
>DATJGQ010000967.1:0-2590 GCA_035494815.1 Gemmataceae bacterium | reverse complement strand
CAGGAGTTGCAGCAGAGAGCTCGACGATGAAACGACGTTCGGGGCCGCTGCCGCGAATGAAGAAACGGCTGTCGCATTCGGGATCGCCTCGCCCGCCGAACGGATGGCGAAGAACAGCCCGACGGCGACGGCGAGCATCAGCGCATAGACGACCACCGCCCGCCCGGCGGACACGGTCGACGGCGCGTCGGCGGTCGTGACCATCTGAGCCGCCCCTAGACAGCCGCCGCGGTCTGTTCCTTGCGCATGTCGTCGATCAGCGGCCAGAGCACGTCGACGTCGTCTTTGAACAAGTCGCCGATCAGCACGTCCGTGACGCGGTCCTTCAGGTGCGGGTGCTTCCGCACGAACCGGCCGAAGCTGAACCCGTCGTAGAATTCGCAGACCAGCCGCCGCATGCGGTCCATGCCGGCGGTGAACGCCGGCTCCCACTTGCGGAGCTGCCGCTCGGACGTGTCGCCCTTGCCGAGCCCTTCGGTGACGGCGTCCGCGGCCATCGACCCGCTCGTCAAGGCGAGCAAGACCCCCGACGAGTAGAGCGGGTCGAGGAAGCCGAACGCGTCGCCGACGACCACCCAGCCGTCGCCGGCCGCCTTCTTCGACCGGTACGAGTATTCCTTCTGTGCCCGGAAGATGTCGCAGCGGGTCGCATTCGCGAGTCGCGGCTTCAGCCCGGGGCACCGCTCGACTTCCTCGAAATAGATCGCCTCGTAATCCTTGTCGCCGCGGTCCTTGAACAGGTAGTCGTAAGCGGCGACGACGCCGACGCTCAACACGTCGTCGTGCAGCGGGATGTACCAGAACCAGCCCTTCTTGCCCTTCGTCTGAATGACGAGCGTGGCGCCTTCGTCGCGGCCCGTGTCACGGATGGCGCCTTTCCAATAGGTCCACAGCGCGCCCTTCCTGAGGACGGGGTCCCACTCGCGCAGGCCGAGCCGGCTCGTGATCATCGAGCCCTGGCCGCTCGCGTCGACGACCACGGCCGCGCGCACGGTCCGCTCGGTCCCGTCGGCGAGTTGCACGCGGACGCCGACGGCCCGTTCGCCTTCGAACAGCACCTCCAGAACGCGCGCCCCCTCGTGGACGGTGACGCCGTGCTCGCGGGCGTTGTTCAGGAGCATGTGGTCGAACTCGCTCCGCCGGACCTGCCAGGTCTGCGACGACTCGTGCGGGTTGTGGTCGACGAAGTAGAACGGCTCCGACAGCCGGCCGTGCTGGCTGATGAACTGCACGCTGTATTTCTTGACGAAGTGGCTGCCCTGCATCTTCGGCAGCATGTTCAACCGCTTGAGCACCCGGTACGTCTGCGGGATCAGCGACTCGCCGATGTGGAACCGCGGGAACTTCTCGCGCTCGAACAGTTCGACGCGGTAGCCCTTCTGGGCGATCAGGGTCGATACGGTCGAGCCGGCCGGCCCGCCGCCGATCACGATAACGTCGGTACGATTCCGCGCATCCATCAGTCGTTCTCCAAAGCTCCGCAGGCCGCTCGCGGCTTCGCGGACATCCTCTAATGCCAGGGACTATCATCCGGTTCGTGCGGCGCCCGCGCCGACCGCAACAACGCGCAGAGCTTACGCAGGTCGCCATGTGCCATGTGGCCGAGCTGGCGGCCGTGACACTCGCGGAGCGGTTCCGCGATCTCTCGAAGCAGAGCCAGCCCCGCGGTCGTAATCCCAATGCGGACGACGCGGCGGTTCTCCCGCGGCCGGTCGCGGTTGATCAGGCCCCGGTCTTCCAGCTTGTCGAGCATCCGCGTGATGTCCGGCGCCCGCGAGACGAGCCGGTCGGCGAGAGCGAGCGTCGGCGTCGTGTCCGGATGCACGGCCCTGAGCAGGCGCAGCACGTTGTACTGCTGCGGCGTCAGGTCGAACCGCGCGAACAGGTCGTCTTCCAACGCGCGCAGGCGTTCGTATGTCCGCCAAAGGCTCAGGAAGACTTCCTGTTCCGGCGAGTCGAACCGCATGGCCCCCGGGCGCACCAGTCGAGCGGTGGTCATAAGGTTCCTTATACCCGTCGGACAGATAGTTGTCCAGACAAATGTCTATCGACAAAAAAGCGGCGGAGGTTCAACCCCCGCCGCTTGTCCGGTTGGGCCAATGAGTTAGTAAGCCGACGCGTCCACCGTCTCGCCGCCGGCCTTCGTGATCAGCCGGCCCACCATGCGGATGGGGACGTCGGTCCGGAGGAAGTGCACGGAGCCGTCCGCGAACAAGACGTTCGCCCCGTTCGTGTGGAAGCCGAAGATTTCGTTCTCGTTGGTGCAATTGACGGCGCACGGGCCGGGCTGGGCGTCGGTGCCGTCGCCGACGGCGCCGTGGGTGATGTACTCGTTGTCGCGATCCGCCCACGCGCTGCCACTGACGGGGCTCGTGATCGGCTGCTGGCCCTTGTTCGTCCAGAGCTGTGGCCGGCCCGCGTCCTCGGCGATGACCAGCGTGTTCGACGTGCCGTCGCTGATGTCACTGATTTTGGTCAGGTTCCGCTCGTCGACCGGCGTGCTGGCGGTCGGGTCGTAGTGGTAGACGCGCATGACGCCCCAGTAGTTGGCGGCGTTCGTGCCGAGGTTATCGACCAACTTCCAGGAAGT
>DATJGQ010000966.1:0-2362 GCA_035494815.1 Gemmataceae bacterium | reverse complement strand
CGGCCCTCCACCTCCGCGACATGGAGGGAGGGGCCGTTGGCCAGCACGAGGGCGGCGGCGACGGCTGGGTCGACACGGTCGCCGTTCAAGGTGGCGGCTGCGGCCCGAACCGTGTCGTCGGCAAAGCGAACGAGGTATTTCTCAAGGGTGCCGGCGGCGACCTCTCCGGCCAGGCGGTACCGCCAGTCGAGCGGCCGGAAGGGCGACTCGGGGCGGAAATCAACGAACGGAGCGGTCGACGACATGGGCGGAATCCTTCCGAACTGCTGAACGCGGACGTCGTGTGGCCAGCGGAGCAGGCGACTGCGCCGGCTGTAGCGAACGCCGGGTCTTACGCCACTCCGTCCGGCTCGGGGCACGCCTCGAAGCCCGGCCGGGCGTATCGAATGACGTCGTAGCCGCGCGTGTCGAGTCCGAGGCGCTTGAGCGCCTCCAGGCGGCTGCGGCCGTCGACGATGAGGTAGCCGCTGTCGGGAAACCGCGCGAGGAGCAGCACCGGCCGCGTCCGGCCGGAGCGAATCTCCTCCATCCACGCCTGAACGACTCCTTCGGGCGCGGGGTCGCCCAGGTCGAACAGGATGTCGGTTTCGGGGTAGGTCTTCGCCTCGCGGTCGGGCCGATTGGCCATGTCAGTCATGCCTCCGTTCTGGCCGAGATCGCCTCGGCAGCCACGAGGGCGATTCGGCCGCGACGACCAAATGGTCGACCGGCCGCGTCGCCCGGATGAAATCTCCGTCGTAGAGGCACTCCGCATCACCCGGCAGGACGGACGGAAGCTCTGCCGAGCCAATGCGGAGTACCCCTACGGCGGACATGAGTGTGACGCTCACCTTCGCCGGTGTATAGGTGAGTACCGCCATCCGCTGCTCGCGGTAAGAAATCGCGCTGGACACCACCGCCGATTCGAAGTAGGAGCCAATCAAAAGGCCCGGACGGGCGGTTTTACGCGTCATCTTCCACTTCGGGGCACTCGTCTGTCGCGACGCACTCGATGAGGCCGTAATTCCCTCCGAGACCGAGCCGCTTGAGCGCCTCGTAACGGCTCCGGCCGTCCACGATCGAGAGCGAGCCGTCCTCGGACCTGAGGTAGAGGAGCATCGGCCGCGAACGGCCGCTCCGATACTCTTTCATCCAGGCCCGCACGACGCCCTCCGGGGCCGAGTCGCCGTCGTCGAATAGGATCTCACTCTCGTCGATGCCGGGGTCCTCCGGCAGGCGTGGGTCATAGGCTTTGGACATCGCGTCGCCTTTCTGGTGGTGGTCAAGGGGCGGCAACTCGGTCGGCGCCGTGCCGGCCGCACGGCCGGGCGGCCGGGCGGCCGGGCGGTCGTTGCCGATGGGCACGCGGGAGAGAGACGTGCGATCGAACCGGCCGAGATGATAAACACTCGCTTCAGCGCGTGTCTACAGCGCTGTGAACCTGAACCGTGTAATTCCTGTCGGCGGGGAAGCCGGCGGGGGTCTGAGCCCTCGGCACTCGAATTTGGTAATCGGTTGAAGACGAATGCGTCCTCGCCTGCACTCCAGTTCCGTGGGCTGACGACGAGCTTCCCGCCCGGCGACACGCAAAGACGATTGACACGCCGGACGGTTTGCGCCGAGGACGCCGTGGTCGGCAGGTCTGACGATCGATTGACGCCGCGGTTGCGGACGACGCGGGGATCGATGCTGAAAAGTCGCGGCGCCGCAACTTTTCCGTTTCAGACCGGCCGATTCGAGTAGGAGCCCGCCAAAAGGCCCGGACGGGCGATTTTAGGCGTCGTCGTCCACCTCGGGCACTCGTCACCGTCTGCCCGACGCACTCGATGACCGTAGTTCTTTCCGAGACCGAGGCGCGGACTGAGCAGCCGACGCTCAGCGCACGACATGACGTTTCGTTCCGGAATCGGCTCGCCGAGTCCGCCGCTTGCGAGAACGGGCGGGCTCACTGCCGATAACATGGACGCGAATGTCGGTGAATTCGCAGCGCCTGAGTGCCTCCACGCGACATGGGCAGTCCACCACCGTCAGCTGGCCGTCTGGTAACCGCGCGAAGAGCAGGGTCGGTGGCGAGCCGCTGGTTCGATAGTGCTTCTGCCACGCCTTGATCACGGGTTCGGGGAGGAGGTCCGGGTCGTCAAATGCGACCTCGTCAAGGTTGATGTCCTTCACGGCCGTGTCAACGTCCTTGTCTTTTCGCTTCTTTTGCGCGCCACGAGAGTTCGGCGGAGAACGTCTGGCGGTTGGCCCGGACCCCGTACGCTTCGACGGCGCCCGCGCCGGGGTTGGCGCTTTGGTCGGATTGACCGGCTGTCCCGGGCCGGCTCCCCCGTCGGCGCCGTTTGCCGGTCGGCGATTCACGCGGGCGGGAAGTGGGACAAAG
>DATJGQ010000965.1:0-4209 GCA_035494815.1 Gemmataceae bacterium | reverse complement strand
TTGAACGGCAAATCGCTTTCGAGCCGGCTCTCCGGGCCGAATTTGCTCTCCTTCACTTCGACGAGTTGCCCGCGGGCGTCGAGTCGCACGA
The DNA here is from genome assembly GCA_035494815.1 of Gemmataceae bacterium. Classification (GTDB taxonomy): domain Bacteria; phylum Planctomycetota; class Planctomycetia; order Gemmatales; family Gemmataceae; genus DATJGQ01. The sequence goes on along the minus strand of DATJGQ010000965.1, from coordinate 4,118 downwards.
CGGTCAGCGGCGGGCCGATGTACTTGCTCATATCGTCGCGGAGGGCTTCGGTACTCTCGGCCGGCTTGGCCGAATCGAAGAGCAGCTTCTCACCGCTGGGCGTCTTGGTCTCCATCCGGAGGCTGGCGAGCGTCATCTGCAGCGTCGCGACGCCGTTCACGTCCACGCCCGTGACCTGCCAGCGCTTGACGAGGTCGAGCTGTGTGGTCGTCGTTTGCGTCTTGTCGCCGATCGTCTCGTCGGCAGTGGTCGTTTGCGACACTTTGTACGTGAGCGCCTGCCCGGTCCGCCAGCGGAACTGCGGGGCCTGCGCCGGCGCCGCGGCGGCGAATGACAGAACCGCCAATACACTCAGACTCATACACCGGCTCATGCCTCAGTCTCCGACCGGATCGAGAGCCACCCAATCTCGGCGGGCTATAGCATGACGGGCCGGGCCGTGCCAGATCAATTCGGGGCGTGCTGGTCGAGGAAAGCGCGGAGCCGCTCGAAGAAGTCGCCGGGCAGGGAAGTGTTGTGGTCGTGCCCGTCGAGGGTGACGAATTCCTTCGGTTCGTTGGCGGCCTCGTAGAGTCGTTTGCCGAGACGATAGGGGATGACCGTATCCGTCGTGCCGTGGACGACGAACACCGGCCGGTGGCAGTCGCGGATTTTGGCGACGTTGTCGAACTTGTGGCGCACGAAATAGCGGGCCGGCAGCCACGGGAAGCGGGCCTGGGCCATGTCGGGAATCGAACTAAACGGCTTGATCAGGATCAGCGCCCGATGGTCGTGTTGCCGGGCCATCTCCACCGCCATGGACGCCCCGAGCGACGCGCCGAGCAGCAGGACTTGTTTTGGCTCGACCTTCTGGACGTCGGTGAGCCATTGATAGGCGGCCTCGGCGGCGGCATAGCAGTTCTCTTCGTTAGCCCGTCCTTCGCTGCGGCCGTAGCCCGGGTAGTCGTAGATCAGCACCGAGACGTTCAATTCCTGGGCCCAGCGAAGGATGCCGGGAGCGCGGTGGCTCAGGTTGCCGGCATTGCCGTGCGAGTAGTGAAGGACGCCGGTCGCGCCCGGTTGCGGCAACCACCAGGCGTGGATGACCTCGCCGGTCGCGGCGTGCAGCGTCACGTCCTCGAACCGCGGGTCGGGCTTCTCGTGCCAACTCTGCGCCGCCGTCGACGGCACGAAGATGAACCGCCGTTCCAGTGCCAGCAGCAAGATCAGCACTCCCAGGTAGGCGAGAACGGCGGCGTAAAGCCAGCGGCGCAGGCGCCGCCGCCGCTTCGGCGCGATGAACGGTCGAGCCGGATCAACGACGGACATCGGCCGACTCCTTTCGCCGCCGAAAGCATCCGTACCCGACGCCGATCCAGCACGCCCACGGCAGCCAGTCGCCCGCATAGGCGTACACGCTCAGCCGCGAGTCGATCGGCACGGTCGCCTTCACGATCGCCTCCACGCCTTTCGATTCGCGCAACGTTTCGCGCGGAAGAGCGACAATGCGGCCGTTGCCGTCGATGACAGCAGAAATGCCCATGTTCACCGCCCGGACGAGCGACCGCCGGGTTTCGATCGCCCGGAATCGGCTCACGGCGAGGTGTTCCTCGTGCTCGCTCGTGCCCATGAACCAGCCGTCGTTGGACAGGTTGACGAGGAAATCCACCGGCGGCCCGTCGCCGGTTCGAGCGTAGGTCCGGGCGAGCGGGGCGTCGCTGTCTTCGTAGCAGATGAGAGCGGCGAAGGTGAACGTGCGGCCGTCGTGCGTTATCATCCGGAACCGCGTCGTCTTCTCGCCCGCGACGAGGTTGTATTCGAAGTCGTACGGCGTGAGCTTCGCGAGCAGCGGGATCGTGTCTTGAAGCGGCACATACTCGCCGAACGGGACGAGGTGCATTTTGTCGTAGCGGGCGACGACGCCCCGCGTCGGCGTCGTCATCAGCGCCGAGTTATAGCGGCGGGCAACGCCGTCGGCGGCGAAGACGTACGAATTCAGGCCCAAAAGCGCGTTCGTGCCGATGTCGTTCGCGAACGTGCGAAAGGCGGCCTGAACGTCCGCCAGATTACTCTGAAACGCCGTCCGTTCGCGGGACGCTCGCGCATTCGGCGACAGTTCTTTCCACTCGGAGTGGTAGGTCGTCTCCGGCCAGATGACGAGATCGGGCCGGCCGTCTCGAATGGCCTGTCCGACCATGCGGTTCGTAATCTCTACGAGACTTTCGTCCGCCGGCTCCTTGCGTTCCGCCCCGGCGAAGCTCGCGTTGCGAATCCCCTGCGGGATGTTCGTCTGCAACAAGGCGACGCGGGGACCGGCGGCGAACTCCGACCGCCCGAGTTGCCAGGCGCCATATCCCAGGACGACAACCGCCCCGCTGCCGACTGCAACCCACTGCCACCTTGTCGAGCGGCGTTCCCGCCGCGACATCGCTTCGGCGATCAGTCCGTTGACCGCGGCGACCAGAAACGTCACGCCGGCGACGCCGGCGAGATCGGCGACCTGAATCACCGGCAAGAAATCATGCTGGGTATGCCCGAGCAGGTACCACGCGAACCCGCCCGCGAAATTGCCTCGCAGGAATTCGAGCGCGGTCCAGACGACGGGCACCGTGAACGTCAACGGCCAGCCGGTCCGGCGGTCGAGACGTCGCAAGAGCCAAAGTGCGAGGAGGAAATACCACGAACAGTACCAGGCCAGGCAGAGCCACGAGTAAAACATCGTCTCATGGGCGACCCGCATCCACTGCAGCGCCGGCACGAAACAGACGAGACCGCTCAGCCAGGCGAATACGTACCGCCGCCAATTCGGCATGTCGGCCCGGACGAGGAATAGCCACGGGACCAAAGCGCCCCACGCGAGCCAGCCGGCCGAGGCGGGGAAGTAGCACAGCCACAAGAGAAAACCGCTCGCGAGCGCGGCGAGCAGGTACGCCACGTTCTTACGCCGACCAGCCCGAAGAGCAAGCGAGAAATGCTTGTGGTCCCTCGCTTGCGCTTCGGGCTGGTGACAATGGGAGATCGGCATTCGTGAGCGATCCGGTCCGTTCAGAGTCCAAGATCGAGCCGTAGCACGGGCAGCGACTGCCCGGCGGCATAAGTGTGGCGTCCCTCGGACAGCAGAACCAAAGCGTACGCGGCCGTCAAGGCCCGCAGGTCCGGCGAGCCGAGCCACGGGACGACCTGGACTTGCTCGCTGACCGCGTCCTGTTCCACACGCGCGGGATGGTACGTCGGCCGGTCCGTGTCGTACGTGAATTCGCTCGCCAGCGGTAACGGCACGAATGCGGGGGGCGCGGCCGAGAATCCGCGCAGCTGCCGCAACGCGGGCCGCACGAACAGTTCGAAGCAGACGAACGAACTGACCGGATTGCCGGGCAGGCCGAAAACGAGCGTATCGCGGTGGGTGCCGAAGAACAGCGGTTTTCCCGGCTTGATGCGAATCTTGTGAAAGTGCGCCTCGACACCCAGGCCGCGGAGCACGTCGGGCACGAGATCGAGTTTCCCCGCCGACACGCCACCCGACAGCAGCAGCACCGGCGACCGCAAACCGTCCATAATCCGGGTCCGCAAACTGTCGATATTGTCCGTGGCGATGCCGAGATCGCGCGGCCGGCCGCCGGCGTTCGCCACTTGCGCGAGCAACATCGGCCCGTTCGAATTGCGTATCTGCCCCGGGCCGGGTTTCGCGTCAACGCCGACCAATTCGTCCCCGGTGGATAGCACCGCGACTTCTGGAAGAGGATGCACCCGCACCGTCGGCCAGCCGACGAGTGCAAGCAGCCCGACCTCTTGGGCCCGTAACAGGTGGCCGGCGCGTAGTACCGTCTCCCCGGTCGTCAACTCGCGGCCGCGCGGCGCGACGTTCGTCCCCGCGGCCACCGGCCCGGGCACTCGGACCTTGTCGGTCCCGGTCACCTCGCACCGCTCGATCATAACGACGGCATCCGCCCCACGCGGGGTTGGGGCACCGGTCATGATGCGGCTGGCCTTCCCCGGCCCGAGCGCGACCGTCGGCGTCTTCCCGGCGGTGATTTCCTCGACGACGCCCAACACGGCCGGCCCCGACGAGAGATCGGCGCTCCGGACCGCGTAGCCGTCCATCATCGCCTTATCGAACGGGGGCATGTCTAGATCGCTGG